>VBCK01000115.1 GCA_005882215.1 Betaproteobacteria bacterium
TATCAGGCGTCGATGCCGACGCAATCTTCGACGGTCAACGGCACAACGTTCAGTTGGTCGCGCATCGCGTTCGTCGGCGGCAGCCACGTCGTCAGCGGCACGGTGTTGTTCACCAGCTACCAGGCTATCTATGACCCGCGCATCACCTGGGCCGACGGCATCGTGCGTTTCCGCCGGCCGCAGTACTGGTCCGGTTCGGGCATCCCCGACAGCACTTACATGCAGAACTTCACCGACACCGCCGCTTCCGACCAGACGCTGGTCACGTCCGGGGTGGTCAGTGGCGACGCGTTGGCCGGAGCCAGCGACCTCTCGGGCAAGACCGGCGCATTCATCCCGACGGCCACGCTGTCGGGCTGGCTGATCGGCGGCAGCG
>VBCK01000078.1 GCA_005882215.1 Betaproteobacteria bacterium
TGTTCGGCGGCATCGGGATCGGGCCCCAAACGCCGGCGCCGCCGGTCTTGATCTTCAGCGCGAGCTTCTGCGGGGCCGACGAATCGGTCGCGTACTTCTTGGCGACGTCCTTGAACGCCGGGCCGACCAGCTTCTTGTCGACTGCATGACAGGCCTGGCAGTTGTGCTGCTGCATCAGTTGCGTCGCCTCGGAGTTGCTGATGGTGGCACTGGCGGTGCCGGACAGCACGATTCCGGCGATCGCCGCGTAGGTCAGTCTGATCGTCTTCATGGGCGGGAATCCTTTGAACGAGTGGGTGTTGCAGGCGAACTGTTGTACTCGTTGGCGATGCTACGGGCCGCAACGAACGGCGTATTCATCAAGCCCAGCGTGCTTTAACAATCGTGCGGGGTTGCAAGCCGGTCGCACGACTGCGAACGCAAGCGCACGATTTCACAAGACGCGGGGCCGCGCCTCCAGCAGACTGCGCGGTGTGTACCCTGCGCCGAGATCTCCAATGCCTGCCGAGGGCGCGGACCTGTTCGCGCCTTCAAGGGAAATCGGCCAGACGATGGATGCGGCGCGCGCGCTGCACAGCCCTAATCCTCGGTGATTCCGACCAGGCCGGCGGTTGCCTCGCGCCGCCGCAGAATCCGCTCCTGGCGATGCCGCGCCCTGAGCCTTTCGTCCAGCACGATCAGGCTCGAGCTGTCGAACAGGACTTTCAGGATGCCGAAGACGGGCAGCGCAAGCATCATCCCCGGGATCCCCGCGATGGCCCCCGCCAGCAGGATCGTCAGGACGGCGACGACCGGGTGGATGTGAAGGTTCTTACCGATCGTCAGCGGCATCAATATGAAGCCGTCGAGCTCTCGGACGGCCAGGTACCAGGCCAGCGTCCCGTACAAGATCCCCGGCTGGTCCGGAAATTCGGTGATGGCGACGATGGAGGCAGCGACCGCAGCGAAGATCCCGCCCACGTACGGGATCCACATCAGGACCGCTGACGCCACACCGAGCAATACCGGGTGCGGCAATCCGATCACGGCCAATCCGGCCGACAGTGCCGTCGCATCGAGCATCGTAAGTTGGAGCAGGCCCCGGAAGTACGCTTTTGCCGCCTCATCGACCCGCTGCAGCAGCACCAGCGACGACTCGAAGAACGCGTTGGGGACCGGCCTGGCCAGCAGAGCCTTCAGCTGGCGGCCGTCCTTCAACAGGAAGAACGTCAGGAACGGGACCAGCACGATCGCCGGCAACCACCTCGACATCGACGCCACCGATGGTTCGACGATTCGTCCGAGGCTGGCGACGAAGTCCGGGATCGCCCGCCTCACCTCGTCCCTCAAGCCGTCCGACGCGAACTTCGTCACGAAGGTGTCCATCGCGACCATCACTTGATTGACCAGCTGAGCGCCACCCCCGCGGTATCGCTCGACCGTGGCGTGGTTCTCCAGCACCAGGGTACGCACCCAGGGCAGCGATGCCGCCAGGGCTGCGATGCCGATCGCGCTGAAGCACGCGACGCCCGCGCCCGCGGCCGGGCCGGGAGCCATGCCGATGCGCAGCAGCGAAAGATAGCCGGGTCGCAGCAGGTAGTAGAGGACGAGCGCCAGGATCAGCGGGACGACCAGCCAGAAGGCGGTCTGGAAGATCGCCAGCACGAGGCAGGTAACCCCCACGGTCGCGAGCGCACCCAGGGGTCCCGTCGAGTTCGTGCCCGGGACCTCGCAGTCCGATGGCGACCCGGGGGCAACCGGATTCGATTCGAGCGTCAAATTTCCACCGATCCGGGATTAATCGCCACCCTTCGAAGGATCTGTGCCAGGTGCCGTGCCATCTCCAGGCTGATCTTGAACGCCGCCGGCGCCCGCGTGTCCATCAGCCGGTGCAGATCGGATCGGAAGAAGACGGCCAGCTGGCAGTTCGTCTGCGCCACTGCCTGGATGACGCGGGGCTCGTCGACCAGCAACGCGAGCGCACCGAACGAGTCGCCCTTCTCCATGCGCGCCAAGATGCCTTGACCGTCGGCAAGGGGCCGCCGAAGAGACACGGTGCCGTCCAGCACGAAGTAGATCGCCTGGCCGACCTCGCCCTCGTCGAATACGACTTCCCCCTCGACATAGCTGCGGTCGTGAAGCATGGGGGCGATGTTCTTCAGCTCCCGGCTCGACAGGGTCGAGAAGAGCTTGATGATCGAGTATGGTTGGTCGCTGCGCTGATTCCAGCGGCGGAGCAACGTAGGAAAACTCAACACAGGCTGCGCCCTGAACCAACTGGATCAGCGCTGCGGCTGCATTGCGGCCGCCTCCGAGGAGGACGCGCGAAGCTGTTGGTAATAGGCGGCAACCGCCGCGATCTCCTGATCGTCGAGCTTGCTGGCGAAGAGGCCCATCGCCTCGAGACTGTTCCTGCGCAGGCCGCGCTGCCACATCTGCAGCTCGAGCACGGTGTAATGCGCATCCTGCCCGGCCAGGTAAGGGATCGTGGGCGATTCACCGGCGCCGCCCGCGCCGTGGCAGGCGTTGCAGGCGGGCAGTCCCTTGGCCATATTGCCGGTCTCGGCGATTTCCCTGCCCTTCTTGACGAGCTCCGGGCTTGCAGTCGTCACCGGCGGAATCGGCGATTGGATGCTCGCGTAATAGGCGGCCACATCGGCGATTTCGTCCGGCGACAGCGCGCTTGCGATCGGCGACATGAGATCACTGGCCCTCGCTTTCGAGCTGAAGTCCCGCAGCTGCTCCGACAGGTACGGCGCCGACTGGCCCGCAATGCGCGGAAAGGCGCCCTTGACATTCGATTCTCCGGCGGAGCCGTGACATTGAGCGCAGGGCACTGCCTCGGATGCGGTACCGTGCAATGCGATCGCGGCCCCGCGTTGCGGATCGGGCCGGCGCAGCCCGGCTTGCGTTCGCGTCGTGCTGTCTTCCTGGGCGCGATTTACGACATAGGCGCGAATGGCCGTGGCTTGCGCGCGATCGAGCACCGGCCGGAACGCGGCCATGCCGCCTTGTTGGAGCGCGCCATCGAGCACGATGCTGTACCAGGCGTCGACATGGATGAACGGGGAGGTGCGAAGATCCGGGACCACGCCGCCTCCCACCGCCGCTTCTCCGTGGCAAACGGTACAGAACTGGCCGTACAACGCACCGCCCGACGCGACCGTCGCCGCGTCGGCGCGAGCGGATGGGGGGTCCAGCACCAGCTTCGCCTCGGGCAGCAAGGGCGGCAGGCTGGCCGTCGCGCCGAGCTTGAACACCAGCATCCGGCTGACATTGCGCTCGTTGCCGGACTTGCCGGAATCGCGGCCTTGCAACAACGGGTACGCTCCGCCCCAGCCGGCCAGCACGGCGATGTACTGTTCGCCGTCGATCTCATAGGTGATCGGCGCCGCCATCACCGGAGTTTGAGCGGGCGTCGACCATAGTTTTTCGCCGGTGTCCGCGCGATAGACGCTGAAGTCGCCGGCGGCGTTGCCCTGGACCACCAGGTTGCCCGCGGTGGTCAGCACGCCGCCGTTCCATGGACCGAGGTAGTTGGCACGCCAGACCTCCCTTTGACTCACCGGATCCCAGGCCAGCAGATAGCCCCTCACGTCCCGCGGATTGTTGGTGGCGACCCCGATGTTCCAGCCCATCGACGTCGGCTTGAAATCCTTCACCGCGATATACGTCATCGGGATTTCCTGCGCCGGAATGTAGACCAGGCCGGTCTTCGGGTTGAACGCCATGGCCTGCCAGCTATGCGCGCCGAGCGCGCCCGGCAGCAGTCGAGCGGGCTTGCCGGTCTGGTCATAGCGGATACCGGGGTTCTCGATTGGCCGGCCTGTTTTCAGGTCGACGCCGCTCGCCCACGTGACCGGAGTGAAGTTTTTGGCGGAGATCAGTTCCCCGGTCTTGCGATCCAGAACGTAGAAGAATCCGTTCTTGTTGGCCTGCATCAGCACCGGGCGGCGCACTCCGTCGATGGTGAGGTCGGCCAGCATCAGCTGCTGGACCGCGTCGAAGTCCCATTCCTCGCCGGGAGTCGCCTGGTAGTGCCAGGCATACCGACCGGTATCGGCGTTGATCGCGACGATAGACGACAGGAACCAGTTGTCGCCTTTGCCGTTGCTGCGGTAGCCGTGGTTCCATTCGAGCCCATTGCCAACCCCGAAGTAGATCAGGTTGAGCCCGGGGTCGTAGGACAGGCTTTCCCACACGGTGCCGCCGCCGCCGCGCTTCCACCAGTCGCCATCCCAGGTCTTGGCGGCCCGCGTGAGGATCGGATCCTCAACGGGCTGCGCGGGATCGCCGGGGACGGTGAAAAAACGCCATGCCAGCTTGCCGGTCTCGGCCTCGTATGCGGAGATATAGCCGCGCACGCCGTACTCGGAACCGCTGTTGCCGATCACGACGCGCCCTTTGATGACCCGTGGCGCCTGGGTGATGGTGTACGGTTTGTCCGGATCGACCGTCATCGTGGTCCAGACCGGCTTGCCGGTCCGGGCATCGAGCGCCACCAGCCGCCCGTCGAAGGTGCCGACGAAGATCTTCCCCTTCCAGGCGGCAACGCCGCGATTGACCACATCGCAGCAGCCCCTGACGCCGAGCGCCCGAGGCACTGCAGGATCGTAGGACCACAGCAGCGCGCCGGTCTTGGCGTCGTAGGCCTTGACCATGCTCCAGGCTGTCGAGACATACATCACTCCGTCGATCACGAGCGGCGTCGCCTCCTGACCGCGATCGGTGTCCATATCGGCATACCAGGCCAGCCCGAGCTGCTTGGCGTTCTCGGCGGTGATCCGGTCCAATGGACTGAAACGCTGCTCGCCGTAGGTGCGGCCGTACGTGATCCAGTTGGCCGGATCCTGCTCGGCCCTTTCGATGCGGGCGCCGTCCACATCGGCCGCCGGCCCTGCGGCCCCGGCCGGCGCGATAGAGCTCGCAACGAAAAGGACGACGGGAACCATGAGGGTCCGAACGTAGCGGTGATCACAGTTGATCGTTTTCATCCCTGTCCTCCGTTGGGCGTCTGCCCATGGCCTCGTCCCTGGTTGGGACTGGTTTCGTCTGCGTAGGCGCAAGTGCTCGCGCACATTAGAGCTGCCGAAAGCAGCAGTCCCTCGATCGGGCCGCCGTTCGTTACCTTCTCCTACAGCTGGTTTCGATATCTATGGGTGCTGCTTGTCTTCGTTGGCTCGGTGAATGACATAAGCGCGGATTGCCTCCACCTTTTGATGGTCGAGGATGCTCTTGAACGATGCCATACCGTTGTCCTTCATTGCACCGTTGAGCACGATCTCGTAAAAGAAATCGTTGCCGAGGAAGCTCGATGCACGAAGGTCGGGCACGACACCGCCTCCCACCGCACTCTCGCCGTGGCACACGCTGCAAAAGCGCCCGAACAGCGCTCCGCCCGTGGCGATCGTGGCCGCATTCGCCGTGTCGGCGGGCGGATTGATCACGAGGGGGCGAGGCTCGAGCGGCGGCAGCGTCGCGGTGCCGCCCAGCTTGAACACCAGAACGCGGCTTACGTTACGCAGGTTGCCCGATGAGGCCGCAACCCGACCCGCCTGCAGCGAGAACGCCGATCCCCAGCCCGACAACACGGCGATGTACTGTTCACCGTCCACCTCGTAGGTCACCGGCCCGGCCATGATCGCGGACTGCGCGAACGTCGACCACAGCTTCTCACCCGTGTCCGCGCGGTACACATTGAAATACCCGGCAGCGTCTCCCTGAGCGACCAGGTTCCCGCCCGTGGCGACGGCGCCACCATTCCAGGGCCCACGATGGTCGGCCCGCCAGACCTCCTTCTGGTTCACCGGATCCCACGCCAGCAGGTAACCCTTCTTGCGTTCGGGCGTGCCATCTACGGCGACGCCGAGATTCCAACCCTCGGGCGAAATCTGAAAATCCTTGAGCGGAGTGAACTTCTTTCCGATCTCCTGCGCCGGGATGTAGACCAACCCGGTCTTCGGACTGAAGGCCATCGGGTGCCAGGTGTGCGCTCCATCCGGACCGGGCATCATCTGAACCGGCTTTCCGGTTGAGCTGTAGCGAATGCCAGGGTTCTCGATGGGTCGACCGGTCCTTTCATCGATCCCCTTCGCCCAATTGATGTTGACAAATGTCTTGGCAGAAATGAATTGCCCGGTCCGACGATCGAGCACGTAGAAAAAGCCGTTCTTGTTGGCCTGCATCAGGACCTGGCGGCGTTTCCCGCCGAGCTCAAGATCGGCGAGCATCAACTGCTGAACCGCGTCGAAGTCCCATTCCTCGCCCGGAGTTGCCTGGTAATGCCATACGTAAGCCCCGGTGTCCGCATTCAGGGCCACGATCGACGACAGGAACAGGTTGTCGCCCTTGTCCGCGCTGCGCCTGGCGCGCGGCCATTCAAGGCCGTTGCCCACGCCGAAATAAACGAGATTCAGCTCCGGATCGTACGAAATCGCATCCCAGACCGTGCCGCCGCCGCCTCCTTCCACCACTCACCGGCCCACGTTTTGGCGGCCATTTCCATCGCTTTGCTCTCGAACGGTTCGGCCGGATTGCCGGGTACCGTGTAAAAGCGCCACACCATCTTGCCGGTCTCGGCGTCATAGGCGGAGATGTAGCCGCGAACGCCGTATTCGGCGCCGCTGTTGCCGATCACCACCTTGCCCTTGAAGACGCGCGGCGCGCCGGTGATCGTGTACGGCTTGGTCCGATCGACGGTGACCACGCTCCAGACGTCCTTGCCCGTCTTGGCATCGACCGCAATCAATCTTCCGTCGAATGTGGCCACGTAGATCTTGCCGTTCCAAGCCGCGATACCGCGACTCACCACGTCGCAGCACCCGTTGACCCCTAGCTCGCGTGGGACCTGAGGGTCGTAGGACCAGAGCGGCTTGCCGGTCTTGGCGTCGTACGCCTTGACCATGCTCCAA
>VBCK01000079.1 GCA_005882215.1 Betaproteobacteria bacterium
CACCAGTTGGGCAGCGCCGGACGCCAATGGGCAGCGCTATCCTCAGTGGGCGGCCGACTGGTTCGACAGCCAGTATTTCGCCGGCAGTTCGGTCTTCGACTTCTGGTACTTCGACAATGTGATGGTCCAGCCGCGCGACCCGCCGGCCAGCTGGAAGTTGAACGGTGCCAACCAGAACAGCACCGATGCCGATGTGGCCGCGGCGTTCCGGGCCGGCGAAGCGGCCGAATGGGCCGAGGCGCGCAAGCTCGAACCCAACATGCTGCTGCTGGGCAATGTCGACAGCGACCTGTCGTCGGTCGAGTACAAGGGCCAGCTGAACCTGGCCCTTCTGGAGTGCCTGACCGGGCAGTCGTGGTCGCTCGAGACCTGGGGCGGCTGGACGCAAATGATGAGCCGATACCTCGGGGTGACGGCTAACCTGGCTCCGCCGAAGGTGGCGGTGTTCTCGGCTTGCGGCGGCGCCACCGATTACGCGCTGTTGCGCTACTCGCTCGCCTCTGCCCTGATGGGTGACGGCTACTTTGCCTACAGCAACAACGGCAACTACAGGTCAGCGTCATGGTACGACGAGTACAACGTCAACCTGGGTGCGGCGCTGCAGCCGGCGGTCACTGCCGCCTGGCAGAACGGGGTCTACCGGCGCGACTTCCAGAACGGTATCGTGCTGGTCAATCTGCGGGGCAATGGCCGGCAGACGGTCAGACTGGGTGGCACATTCCATAAGATTCTCGGCACGCAGGATCCGCGCACCAACAATGGTCAGGCGGTCACATCGGTCACCCTGAACGCAGCTGACGGCCTGGTGCTGACCCGATAGGGGAAGGTCGACTCGACCGTGGTTTCGGATCCGCGATTGCGCGTCGAGCGTGGACTCGAGGGTTTGGCGTCGATCCAGCCCGAATGGAGCGCGATCATTGAATCGATGCCTCGCTCCCGATTCCATCAATCGTTCGAATGGCATCGCTGCGTTGTTGCTCACCTGGAGGCCGATCCCCTCTCGGTGCATTATTTCGTGCTGTACCGGGGCTCCGCGGCGATCGCGATCTTCCCGCTGCGCCGTGTCGTGCGACGGGTGGCGGGAATTGCCGTCCGGACCTGGGAATCGCTCACGCACGATCACGTTCCGCTGTCCGATTTCCTTCAACAGGCGGACATCGTCGCGGACAGCCCGTTACGCACGCTGCTGCGCGCGCTTAACCGCGAGCCGGCGCTGCGCTGGGACGTGCTGAACCTTGACCGTTCGCTGGCAGGCGGGCCCGCGATCAGCGCCGTAAGTCGCGGCCGCTGGCCCCTTCTGCTGGCGCGCCGGTCAACGACCAGCATGTACTTCGACTGCAGCTCCTACGACGGCTGCCAGGAACGAATGGACGGCCACTTCCGGCGCAATCTGCGGCGTCAGCGAAAAAAGCTCGATCAGCGCGGACGGGTCGAATTCGTCGCAGAAAGCGATCCATCGGCGCTGCCCGGTGCTTTCCAGGAGTTCCTGCGACTGGAGCAGTCGGGCTGGAAGGGGGACTCGGGCCGCGCTTCCGCGATCGCGCTGCACGATCGTTTGAGGGCATTCTACGAGTCGCTGATTTGCGGATTCGGGCGCAACGGCGACGCCTTGATCACGCTGCTGAAGCTGGACGGCCGGCCGGTCGCGGCCCAGTTTTGCGTTCTACACCGCGACACACTCAACATTCTGAAGATCGCCTACGACGAGACCTACGCGGCCGAAGCTCCGGGCAGTCAATTGCTGGACGAGTTGCTGCGCCATTGCTGCGATTCACCACACATCGGGCGTTTGTGCTTGACGACGGGGCCGGAATGGGCGACCCGCTGGAGGCCAGAAGCGGACGATGTCTGGAACTTCGCAGTCGCGAACCGGACCGTGCGCGGCCTGATTGCGTACGCGCTGCAGGCGGCGCGCATCCGCGCCAGCGCCGTCAAGCGACGCTGGCTGCGACCCGGAAAATGAGCGGGTGGTCGGCACCTGCGGCCGCCGCCCCGGCGCCGATCAGGCGCGCATGCGGGCCGACCGCTGCTGTGCCGATCGGTAAATCTCGAACGTTTCCCGCGCGATCACATCCCAAGCCAGGAACTGTTCGGCATGCCTGCGCAGCCTGCCGCCGTAATCGCGCCGGAGTGTCTCGTCCTCCAGCAGGTCGATGATTCGCGCGGCGAGTTGCACCGGGTTTTCCTCGTCGATCCACACCCCGCAGTCCCCGAGGTGGCCCGGCAGGCCGGCCTTCCTCGTGCAGATGATGGGCAATTGATTGGCTGCCGCCACGCCGGCCGGCAGGCCGGCGAAGCTCCCCGTGAACGGAAGCAGACAAAGCAATGACGACCGGTACAGCTGCGTCATGTCTTCCATCGATATCTGATTCAGCCAGTCGACCCGCTCTTCGACCCCTGAGCGGCGCGCCAGAGCCAGCGCCTCCGGCGGCGTCTCGGTGCCGTAGTGACCGTGAATCCGGAGCCGAGGGGCCTTGTCGCCGAGCCGGCTCGTGACGATCGCCAGCGCATCGAGAACGTTCCCGATGCCCTTGCCGGACATCAGCTTGTGGCCCCCGTAAAAGACCAGGCCTTCGCGCTGCCCTGTCGCGTCGGCCGGCCCGATCTGGGTGCCGTGTCGGACCACGTGGATCAGTTCGGGCGATACATGCAGTCCGCTCAACTCCCGCTTCAGCGCGTTGTCATGGACGATGATCGCGTCGGCGCGGTTGTAGATCCGGTTTCGGTCCCGGTATGCGAGCTGCTCGAGGTCCAGTTCGTGCACGGTGACAACCCGGGTCGCATCGGAGGGGCGCCGCAACCAGTGGAACGCCACGTCCGAACCATACGCATTCAGGATCTGGTGCAGATGCCTCACCTGCGTTCCTCGCGAAAGCGCCTCGTAGCGGACTGCGCGAAGGTAGTAGGTCGCGTAGCGCAGGCCGAACCTTAGCTCGCGTTTCCAGGGCACGGGCGAGGGCATTTCGCCGAGCTGGGGCATCTCGAAATACTTGCAATCGCGCCTCTGGAAGTCGCGACTGCGCTCTATCGGGTCGCCGCAACCGCAGTTCGATGCGACCCATTGCACCGTCGAGCCGGTGCTGCGTTCCAGGGAAGTCTTAAGCGACTCGATGTAGGCGCCGTAGGAAGTTCGGAACGGGCATCCGATGATTGCGATGTTCATCAGGCGATTTTAGATGGTGATTGGCCTCACTCGAGCTCTTCCGGTACGGTGCCGGACGTGGCCGTTACGGCCGCACGCGCTCGGCCGGCCCCACGCATCCAACGCTTCAAGCGCGCCCAGACGGGCGGCAGCTGCTCGAAGCGGGCGCGCCAGAGGAACGCGGCCGGCCCCGGGCGGTACAAGGTCAACGAGCGCGTGGTGCGCTGCTGCCGGCTCCACTGCGTCTTGTAGTCGTGCTCGCCGCGCATCATGTCGAAGGACTCGTTACCCTCGCCGATCGCGTGCTCGATCGCGTAACCCAGCAGCAGGAACCCCGGCCGCAACTTTTCAAAGGCCGGGTCGAATCCGCTCTGGAAGTAGAAGACCTGGTTCCGAAATCGGTAGCAGTACAGAAGCGCGATTGTCTTGCCCTCGGCTTTCAGGCCATAGAAGCGGATCCAGCCGAGACGGGCGCAATGCGTGACCACGTCGCGATGGAAACCGAGGAACTCGATCGACCGGAACACGTGCGATTCTCCCTTTGCGGTGAAGCGCATTCGGTGCAGCTGCGCCAGCTCGTCGAACAACGGGCCGATCTGTTCCGGATCGGTCGCAACGAAAAAGCGTGTGCCGTATTTGGACTCCGCCTTGCGCCTGGCATAGCGGATCGTGGAACGGCGGTGCGAGCTGAACTCTGCGAGGAGGTCGTCCCAGCTCTGTGGAAGATGCACGACAATTGGCCGAGCCGAGATGGTGTCGGACAACGCGGAGGGTTTCGCGTGGCACGCGGCGAGCATCGCGCGACGGAAGGGCGACTCTTCCACGAGGTCGGAGATCAAAATGACGCGCCAGTCGCGGCGTGCCTTGAGCAGGTGCTCGGCCAGCGCGGTCGCAGCGGCATCGGCGCAAGCCGGTTCGAGCAACGGCCCGAGGTAGTCCGGCTGGGTATCGCCACCCGTGCCGATCAGCCGGAGTACCCGAATCCCAATACCGGGGAACAACCTGACGCGCTGCTCGTACAGCGGCAGGATCCCCATCACGCTCCCGCTGTGCTCGACGACGAATAAGCGCAGCGGCTGCCCTTGGCCGTAGTGCTGCCACCAGTGCCACGCGAGCTCCCAGCTGGCGAACACGGTGGCGTGAGGGTCGCGGCGCAGCAGATCCTTCCAGGAGTCGGCGAGCGCTTCGAGATCTTCCATCGAATCGAGAGCGCGGACCGTCATCGAGTCCGCGCCGGGCATCTTGGCGTCCAGCGAGGCCGTGCTTGCGCGAAGACGATCTGACATGGTCTGATTTGGGTTGGCCACGCGGAGCGAATCCAGCAGGCACCCGCGCGCTAAGGTCGATAGACGACCCCGGCGAAGATCTCGTTTTCCGACGAATCGCCCGGCACGTTGGATGTGATCGAGTGGTGCCGAGGGCCGCCGACCGCATCGAGTCTGGGTGCAAAAGTCTGATTCCATCGGAGCGTCAACGAGCGCTGCAAGGTGGTTTGGCCGGCATCGATGGTCAGCCCCTTGGCTCGATCCGCGTTCCGATCAGCGAAGCCGACTGGCGCGTCATCAGTCGATGCGTAAGCATCAGGGTTGCGCCCCGGTAAGTCGCTAACGGAAAACGGCAGTCTCGAGATAAGTTCTTACCATGACTTTCTTTTATCGCTTTCCATTCAATATATTAAGTGAAACTTTACGTAATGGCCAAGTGATGGCCAAGGCACTGCTCGCTACTTTGCCTACGCCGCCAACGGCAGCTACAGCTCGGCGTCCTGGTACGACGAGTTCAACGTCAACCTGGGTGCGGCGCTGCAGCCGGCGGTCACTGCCGCCTGGCAGAATGGGGTCTATCGGCGCGACTTCCGGAACGGCATCGTGCTGGTCAATCCGCGCGGCAATGGCACGCAGACGGTCACGCTGGCCGGCACGTTCCACAAGATCCTCGGCGCGCAGGGATCCAGCCACCAACAACGGTCAGGCGGTCACCTCGGTCACCCTGAAGGCAGCCGACGACCTTGTACTGACCCGATAGGAAACGGGTTCAACCCGGCTGCAAAACCATTGAGCGGATCACAAGCACTCAAGGGGATCGGCAGCCCAAGAATGCCTGAGCGCGGTACGTGCGTCGATTAAAACAGGTCAAGGGAATCACGGAACGAGGGCCCGGAGTTTCATTCAATCGCCTCTTCGAGAGCGGGCTTGGGCCGGACTCGCACCCATGTCCTCGTCATGGAATCGGCCTCAATAACCCATAGCGCTTCCGGAGGGATCTAGGCCGTTCGACTCGGTCGGCTGGTAACCTCTCCCTATTGAGGTCCCGCGCAGAGCAACACAAATTGAATTTGATGTCGCCCCAGTCGTCGGCCGCCGCTGCTGTGCGCTCAGAGGGATTTCTTCCGCTCTCGATCGGCGCGCTGCTTCACAGGGTCGCAATGTCCTGGCACTACCGGCTGGGCCTTGAGCCTCGTTGGGGCATCTCACTGGTCGAGGCGGACTGGAAAAGCAAGGAGGCGGCGCTGCGCGCCAGCCGGCCGGTGCCGAATCCCCCGGGGCGCTATTTTGCCGATCCGTTCGTGATCGAACGCGACGGGCGAACGTACTGCTTTGTCGAGGACTACGTTCACCCGCGTGGCAAAGCCCATATCACGGTGCTCGAATACCGGGCCGGCGCGGCGACCGAAGTCGGTCCGTGCCTGGACGAGCCGTTCCACTTGTCGTTCCCTTTTGTGTTCGAGTATGAAGGGCAGCTGTATCTTTGCCCGGAAGCGAGTGCGTCCCGCTCGGTGCGCATTTACCGCTGCTCCGAATTTCCGCTGCGCTGGGAGTTGGCTCGGGTGGCGCTGTCCGGTTTCCCGGCCCTCGACTCGGTGCTCTTCGAGCGCCAGGGACGCTGGTGGCTGCTGACCTCCCGCGTTGCCGATGCCGACGATCCATTCGGCAGCGAGTTGCACATATTCCATGCAGATTCCCCGCTGAGCGAGCAATGGCGGCCGCTACCCGGAAATCCGGTGATTGTCGATCGGCGTTGCGGCCGCAACGGTGGCCTGATCCGTGAGGGTGAGCGTGTGCTGCGTGTCGCCCAGCATCATGAGCCGCGCCACTATGGGCGGCGGGCTACGGTGCGCGAGATCACTCGCCTCGACGAGAGCGGTTATGCCGAGCGGGTGATCGCGAGTCTCGAGCCCGATTTCCGTCCTGGCCTGGTCGGCGCCCATCACCTGACGACAACCGGCCGAGTGACCGCGGTCGATCACACCTCGTGGGCGCGACCGTTCACCCAAGCCACGCCCGAACGATTGGGGAATTGATACCGGATGTTTCGAACACGCCTTGAGCGCCTACCGTGCGTTCAGCGCCCGGTAGGCGGCCAGCAGTTTCGGCGCTTCGTGGCTCCATTGCAGTTCGTCCAGCACCCGCTTGCGACCGAACGCGCCCATCTGCTCGCGCCGTTGCGGATCATCGAGCAGATCGATTAACTTATCGCCCAGATCGAGGGCATCGTTCGGACGCGCATAGTTCGACGCCTGCTGAGCGGAGAACCGTCCTTCGGTGAGATCGAACTGGACGATTGGCTTGCCGAGCGCCATATACTCCATGACCTTGTTCATCGTCGACTTGTCGTTCATCTCGTTGGCGACGTCGGGATTGACGCATACATCGGCGGTGTTCAGCATCTCGAGCATCTGCTCGTCCGGAACCC
>VBCK01000160.1 GCA_005882215.1 Betaproteobacteria bacterium
ATGCCGTACTTGGAGGTATCCTGGCGCGGAACGTCCTGCACCGCCAGCACCGAGGCGCCGTGGCGCTGGTAGCTTTCGACCAGTTGTCCGGTGACTCCAGGGGTGGCGTCGATCAGGTCGTCGGCCAGGATCACCGCGAAGGGCTCGTCGCCCACCACCGGCTGCGCGCACAGCACCGCGTGCCCGAGTCCGAGCGGCTCGGGCTGACGGACGTAGACGAAGGTCACCCCGCGCGGGGTGGCCGACATCAGCGCCTCGAGCAACTGGTGCTTGCCGCCGCGCTCGAGCATCTGCTCCAACTCGAGGATCCGGTCGAAGTGATCCTCGATGGCCCGCTTGTTGCGTCCGGTGACGAAAATCATCTGCTCCACGCCGGCCGCCGCGGCTTCCTCCACGGCGTACTGGATCAGCGGTTTGTCCACCACCGGCAACATCTCCTTCGGCATCGCCTTGGTGGCCGGCAGGAACCGCGTGCCCATGCCCGCAACCGGAAACACGGCCTTGCGCACTCTTCTCGCTTGCATCGGCTTTCCTCGCTTTGACAACTCGATGGGCGATGCGGCTCACGCGCCGGCGGCGCGTGTGCGGCGCGCCAGCAGCTGCTTTCCGATCTCCACGCCCCACTGATCGAACGCGTTGACGTTCCACACCACGCTCTGAACGAAGGTGCGGTGTTCGTACATCGCCAGCAGCGCGCCGACCGACCTGGCGTCCAGGCGCGCCAGCCGGACCAGTGTGGACGGCCGGTTGCCCGGCGCCGCGCGATGCGAAGGCTGCGGCTCATCGCCCACAATGCGATCGCCCCAGGCGAGCGCGTCGGCTTGCGCCAGCGCGAACTCGTTCAACAGTTGCGTGCGGTGCTGATCGCCCCCTTCGTGATCGGCAATCATCACGATATCCAGCGGAACCCAGCCGGTACCCTGGTGCAGGAACTGGAACACGCTGTGCTGCGCGTTGCTGCCGATTTCACCCCACACGACCGGTGCCGAGTCGATGGAAAGCGGCGCTCCGGCGCGGTCCACGCGCTTGCCCAGGCTCTCCATCTCGAGCTGCTGCAGGTAGGCGGGCAGCCGCTGCAGGGCCTGCGAGTACGGCACCACGGCGCGCGTCTTGATGCCCCAGAAGTTCACGTACCACACGCCCAGCATTCCCAGCAGAACCGGCAGGTTCGACTCCAGCGGCGCCTTGGCGAAATGCGCATCCAGCGCCGCCGCCCCTGCGAGCAGCTCGCCGAACGCCTTTCGGCCATGCGCGATCGCAATGCCCAGGCCGCACGCCGACCACAGCGAATAGCGCCCACCGACCCATTCCGGGAACGTGAACACGCGCGCCGGATCGATTCCCAGGGCCGTCGCGCGGTCGGGCTGACTGGTCACTGCGGCAAGGTGCGACTTGGGGTCGAGTTCCGGTGCGCGCTGCTTGAGCCACCGCAACGCGGCTTTCAGGTTCTCAACCGTCTCCAGCGTGGAGAAGCTCTTCGAAATCGCCAGCAGCAGCGTCGTGTGTGGATTGGCCTCGGCCAACGCCGCGTCCAGGTCGGCGGGATCCAGGTTCGCCGCAAAGCGCACGCAAGGCCGGCGGGCAGGTCCCAGCGCTTCGGTGACAAGCCGCGGCCCCAGGTCCGAGCCACCGATGCCGATGCAAACGACGGTTTCGAGCGCAAGCCCCGTCGCTCCGGCAACGTGTCCTGCGCGCAGCTGCTCGGCGAATTGCAGAAAGCGTTCCCGTTCGGCCTGCAGCCTCGCTCCCCAGGCGGGGTCGACGAAGGGGTCGGTCGGAGTCGATCGCAGCGCGGTGTGCCAGGCTGGCCGCGCTTCGGTCGCGTTGACCACGGCCCCCGCGAGCAGGTCGTCGCGTTGCTTTTCCAGATTTGAAGCTCGGGCCAGCGCCACCAGGGCGCGCAGCGTGCCGCTGTCGATCCGATTGCGCGACAGATCGACGCTGAGCGAAGCGGCTTCGAATGAAAAGCGCTCGGTTCGCTGCGGATCGTCGTCGAACAGGTCTGCGATGTGGATCTGCTCCAGCGCGCGGCGGCGCTGCGCGAGCACGTGCCACTCGGGCAGATCGGTCGGTGTCATCAGGACTCGGCCCGGCATTGGACGGGGGCTTTGTTAGACTGGATTTTATCCGTGCCCGATAACGGGGCGGCGAACCGCGTGCGGACTCGCGTCCGGCACCGAACATGACAGCTTCCATCGATCCGTCGATCTTCAAGGCGTATGACGTGCGGGGCATCGTCGACCGTTCGCTGACCCTGGAAGCGGCGCGCGCGATCGGCGCTGCGCTGGGCTCGGAGGCGCGTGCGCTGGCGGTGCGCGAGATCGCGGTCGGCCGCGACGGCCGGTTGTCGGGCCCGGCGCTGGGCGATGCGCTGATCGAGGGCATCCGCTCGACCGGTTGCGGCGTGGTCGACATCGGGATGGTCGCCACCCCGATGCTCTATTTCGCCACCCACCATCTGGAAACGGGATCCGGCGTTTCGATCACCGGCAGCCACAATCCCCCGGAGTACAACGGCATGAAGTTCGTGCTGGCCGGCCAGGCGATGTACGGCGAGGGGCTGCAGGCGCTGCGACGGCGCATCGATACGGGCGACCTTGTTCGTGCCAGCGTGCCGGGTCCGCTGCGCTCGGCCCGGATCGCGGACGCGTACGTCGAGCGCATTGTCGGCGATGTCAAGCTGGCCCGCCAGTTGAAAATCGCGATCGATTGCGGCAACGGGGTGGCCGGCGCGGTGGCGCCCCGCCTTTTCCGTGCCCTGGGCTGCCAGGTGATCGAGCTTTTCTGCGAGGTCGACGGCACGTTCCCGAACCACCACCCGGATCCGGCCCAACCGGAGAACCTGCAGGAGCTGATCGCATGCCTGCAGCGCACCGACGCGGAGCTGGGGCTCGCCTTCGACGGCGACGGTGACCGCTTGGGGGTGGTGACAAAGGACGGGCAGATCATCTACCCGGACCGCCAGATCATGCTGTTCGTGCCGGACGTGCTGGCCCGGCATATCGGCGGCGAGATCATCTTCGACGTGAAGTGCACGCGTCATCTGGCGCCGTGGATCCGCAAGCACGGGGGCAAGCCGACGATGTGGCGCACCGGTCACTCGCTGATCAAGGCCAAGCTCAGGGAAACCGGGGCTCCGTTCGCCGGGGAGATGAGCGGGCACCTCTTCTTCAAGGACCGCTGGTACGGCTTTGACGACGGTCTGTACGCCGGCGCACGCTTGCTCGAAATCCTCAGCCGCGAATCCGACCCGTCAACGGCTTTGAACGCACTGCCCGACGCGGTCTCGACGCCAGAGCTTCATATGAAGACCCGGGAATCCGAGAACTTCGAGCTGGTCGAGCGGCTGCGTTCGCAGGCGCACTTCGAAGGCGCGCAGCAAGTGATCACGATCGACGGCGTACGGGTCGAGTATCCCGACGGTTTCGGGCTGGCGCGCCCGTCCAACACGACGCCGGTCGTCGTGCTGCGCTTCGAGGCCGATGATCGGCAGGCGCTGGCGCGCATTCAAGCCGACTTCCGGCGCGCCATTTTGGAGGTTCAGCCAGCTGCACACCTGCCGTTCTAGTCGCCATCCGACCATGCCTTCGGTGATGCGGTGCGGGTGCTGATCGTCAAAACCTCGTCGATGGGCGACGTGGTCCACGCGTTGCCGGCCGTGTCCGATCTGGCGCGCAACTGCCCGGGAACCGTCATCGAGTGGGTCATCGAGGAGGACTTCGCCGAGATTCCGCGGATGCATCGGGACGTTGCGCGCGTGATCCCGATCGGCTTGCGGCGCTGGCGCAACCAGCTCCATTTGCCTTCGACCTGGAAGCAGATCCGGGCGGCGCGGCGCGACCTGCGCGAATACCGCTATGACCGGATCCTGGACCTGCAAGGACTGGTCAAGAGCGCCTTTGTGGCGCGCTGGGCGCGCGGCCCGGTGGCGGGGCTGTGCGGCCGCAGCGCCCGCGAGCGGGCCGCATCCTGGCTCTACGATCACCGGATCAGCGTTGCCTTGAACCTGCATGCGATCGACCGCAATCGCCTCCTGGCGGCGCGGGCGTTCGGCTACGAGCCCGGTGGCGCGCTCGACTTTGGAATCCGAGTGCCGAAAGTCGCGACGGCGGCGCTGCGGCCATGGATCGGCGAGCAGCGCTTCGCGCTGTTGCTGACCAACGCCAGCCGTGCGAGCAAGCTGTGGCCGGACGAGAACTGGCGCGTGATCGAAGGATGGCTGGCCGAACAAGGACTCGACAGCGTGCTGGTTTGGGGAAACGAGCGCGAAAAGGCCGCGACGGTGCGTCGGGCCGCGCCGATGCACACGGCGCGGGTGGCGCCGCCAGCCGGACTGGAAACGCTGGCGGCAGTGTGCGCGCGCGCCACGCTGGTGATCGGGCTCGACACCGGGCTGACGCACTGGGCTGCTGCGGTCGGCGCGGCCACCGTCGGCATTTTCTGCGATTACGACCCGGCCCGGGTCGGTCTGAAAGCCGATGAGCGCCGGGTCAACCTCGGCGGCGTGGCCGATTGCCCGAGTTCGGAAGACGTTATCGATGCCGCACGGCACCTGCTGACGGCCGGGGCCGCGCACGCGGGCTAGTAATGCGCGAATCAATGAGCGGATGACGGCGGCAGCGGCACGGCGGCTGTACACGTTCGGCTGGTACCTAGCGCTGCCCTGGGTGGTGGCCTACCTGCTGCTGCGGAGCCTGCGCCAGCCGCGCTACCGGCGCAACTGGCGCGAGCGCTTTCTCGGTCTTGGTCCGCTCCCGGAAGGAGGCCGCGCTGCGCCGTCGGCGGGCGCGCAGATCCTGTGGCTGCACACGGTGTCGGTCGGCGAAACGCGCGCAGCGCAGCCGCTGATCGAGCGTCTCGCGGGGCGATACCCGCATGCGCAGTTCGTGCTGACCCACATGACGCCGACCGGGCGCGAGGCCGCGCTGCCGGTGCTGCAGGCGCTCGCCGGGCGGATCACCCAGCGCTACCTTCCATACGACCTGCCGTGGGCAGTGCACCGCTTTCTGGCGCAGGTGCGCCCGTCGATCCTGATCCTGCTGGAAACCGAAATCTGGCCGAATCTTCAGTTTCAGGCGCAGCGCGCCGGCGTGCCGATCGTTCTGGTCAACGCTCGCCTGTCGGAGCGCTCGCTGGCGCGCACGCTGCGCTGGCCGGCGCTGATGCGCCCGGCCGCCGCTGCGCTGTCTGCGGTGGCGGCGCAGACGCAGGCCGATCGGGCCCGCTGGGCCAGGCTGTATCAGGGTCCGATCCATGTCACCGGCAACCTGAAATTCGACGCGACGCCTCCGCCGGAACTGCTCGAGCGCGGCCGGGCATGGCGGCACCGGCTGGGAGGCCGCAGCGTCTGGATGTTCGCGAGCACGCGCGAAGGCGAAGAGCGCGTGGTCGTCGACGCGCTGACGGCTGCGATCCGGGCGGGGGCATCGGTTCCGGTGCTGCTGTTCGTGCCGCGTCACCCGCAGCGATTCGACGAGGTGGCAAGGCTCCTGTCGGCGCTGGGAAGCCCGGTCGTGCGGCGCGGGCAGTTCGCGTCGATGCCGAGCGATGCCCTCGTGCTGCTGGGCGATTCGATGGGCGAGATGCCGATGTACTACGCGATGGCCGATCTGGCGCTGATCGGAGGAAGCCTTGCGCCGCTGGGCGGTCAGAACCTGATCGAGGCCTGCGCGTGCGGCTGTCCGGTGCTGTTCGGGCCGCACATGTTCAATTTTTCGCAGGCTGCCGCCGACGCGCTGCTCTGCGGCGCCGCACTGCAGGTGGGCGACGCGGCCAGTGCAGTCCGCACGATGCTCGATTTGCAGTCCGACCCGGCCCGGCGCGAGAAAATGGCGCGGGCGGCACTGGCCTTTGCACAGGCGCACCGCGGCGCCACCGAACGGGCGATCGAGCTGATCGACGACGTGCTGTCCGCCGCGGTCGCCGCGGCGGTCGAGCATCGGAGGTGACTGCGGCCGATCACCTCAGCGCTGCAGCAGCGCGTTGATCGCTTGCACGTCCCGGTCTTCCAGCGTTCCCGAGGCGGCTTTGAGGCGAAGTCCATTGACCAGGAAGTCGTAGCGCGCCTTTTTCAGGTCGCGTTGCGTATTGAAGAGCTGCGTGTTGGCGTTCAACACGTCCAGATTGATCCGCACACCGACTTGATAGCCCAGGCGCGTGGATTCGAGCTGGGTCTTGGCGGAGGTCTCGGCCGACTCCAGCGCCCGCACCTGGTGCAGCCCGTAGTCGGTGCCGGTGTAGGCCTGGCGTGCCATCTGCGCCGCGTTGCGCCGCGCCGCCTCCAGATCCTGTTCGGCACGGCTCTCGTTGGCGCGCGCTTCCCGGATCCGGCTTTGCAGCAGGTCCCCGGTGTACAGCGGCACGGTCGCGATCAGCCCGACCGCGCCGGATGTCGTATTGGTCGAGAAGGCCGTCGTACTGTTGTTGTTGAACAAGGACACCTGCGGAGCGACATTGGTGGCGTGTTGCCACTGCACGCTCCCGCTCAGGTCGACGGTCGGCCGATAGGCGTCGCGCGCGCGCTTTGTCTCGCGGCGTGCGATCTCGGAAGCCGCGCGCGCGGCCAGCACCGAGAAGTTGTTCTGCTCGGCGTCGTGAGCCCATGTTTCGACATCGGCGGGGTGCGGCGCCGCCAGCTCCGGCGGGTCGCGCAGCGGCGCCAGATCGCCCGCATCGCGTCCGATGATCGCGCGCAGCGAGCTCTTTTTCACGATCAGGTCGCCCAGCGCCACCTGTTCCTGCGCCAAGGCCTGGTCGTAACGCGCCTTGGCCTCGTGGGTGTCGACGATCGTCTTGGTGCCGACCTCGAATTCGCGCTGAGCCTGTGCCAGTTGCTCGGAGATCGCCTGCTTGTTGGTCTGGATTGCAGCCAGCGCATCGCTGGATGCCAGCACGTCGAAATAGGCCTGCGCCACCCGCACGATCAGGTCTTCGCGCGCCTGCGCGAACTGCAGCTCGCTTTGCCTGACCACCAGCTTCGACTGCGACAGCGCGTCCCATAGCTGGGCCCGGTACAGGGGAAGCGCGACCTGCAATGTCGGGCCCCAGGTCGTGAAGGTCTGCGCGAAGCTCGGCTCGATCTGGTTGTTATCGGACACCAGGTGGGACCGGGTCTCATTGATCGAGGCCGACAGCGATACGTTGGGCAGCAGGGCCGCGCGGGCCTGCGGCTCGGACTCGCTGGAGGCCTGCTGGGCAAAACGGGCGGATCCGAACACCGGATCGTTGGCCAGCGCCTCGTTCAGCACCGACAGCAGATCGCTCTGGGTCGCCCGGGCGGCCGAACACGCGCCGGTCAGAGTCAGCACAATCAGGCACGAGCGCATCGCGCGTTGCGGAACCATTCATCCTCCCTCCCGGCCGGCGTGCCGGCCCTGCCCGCTCAATAAGTGGCCATCGACCGGTCGATCTGGCGCGCCCACGCGTCGACTCCGCCGACCAGGTTGTAAATTTCGCGGCACCCGTGGCGCTCCAGCGCCAGCCCGGCGTGCAAGCTGCGTGTGCCGTGGTGGCAGATGCAGACGATCGGGCGCTCGGGGTCGATCGATGAGAGAAAGCCGCCGAGCGCGCCCAGCGGCACCGGCTCCGATCCCTCGATCCGGCACAGCGCGAACTCCCACGCCTCCCGCACGTCGAGCAGCAGCGGCCGCTCGCGCTGCGTGTCGGCCAGCCACTGTGACAGCTCGGCGACTGACAGGTTTTTCATAACCGCGGCACCGGTCCCCGACAGACCATCGCTTCAGAAGCGGAATGGATCGGGCCGCCATGCATTGCGCAACGGCTTCAGGCAGGTCTCGAACAGGGGCAGCGTGTCGTAGCCGGTCTCGGAGATCCGCGTCACGATCTGCGCCGTCATCGCCGGAGCGTCGCCGACGATCGCAGCCAGACGGCCGCCGACCTTCAGTTGCGCCAGCAGCGCATCGGGCAGCACCGGCAACGAGCCCGACATGATGATCACGTGGTATGGCGCGCGATCGCTCCAGCCCAGTGCGCCGTCGCCGAACTCGACCCGCACATTGCGGACACCGGCCCGGATCAGGTTCGCCTCTCCGAACGAAGCCAGGCGCCGATCGATCTCGATCGACAGTACTGAATGGGCGCGGTGAGCCGCCAAAGCCGCCATGTAACCTGACCCGGTGCCGACCTCAAGAACCATCTCGTGGGCCTGGATACCCAGCTCCTGCAGCAGCCGGGCCTCGACTTTCGGGGCCATCATCACCTCGCCCGTGTCGACCCCGTCGATTCGCAACGGCAGCTCGATGTCGGCGAACGCCAGCGCCCGCAGCTGCGGCGGCACGAACTCCTCGCGCCGGACCGTGTACAGCAAGTCCAGCACGGACTGGTCGAGCACATCCCACGGGCGGATCTGCTGCTCGATCATGTTCAGCCGGGCCTGCTCCACGTTCATGCTCGGATAACCGGCCAGCGCCGTATTCACAAGACGGCGGATTCTATCAACGCGCGCACGCCAGCCAGCGTGCTCGATGCCTTAATGCGACGAAATCCCGATAATATGAGGCGCTATCCGACCCCATCCCATGTCCCAGCCGTTCGAAACCCTCCAACTGCAGATCGCGCAGGGCGTTGCCACGCTGACGCTGAACCGCCCGGACCGGCTGAACAGCCTGACACGCGCGATGCTGACCGAGTTGAATAACGCGCTGGCCATGGTACGGCTGGACGCGTCGGTGCGCTGCTTGCTGCTGACCGGCGCCGGCCGTGCCTTCTGCAGCGGTCAGGATCTGGACGACGAGTCGGTCGACCCGGCGTTGGGCCCGATCGACCTGGGCTCGGTGGTCGAGCACGGCTACCGGCCGATCGTGCTCGCGATTCGCGATCTGCCGATTCCGGTGGTAGCCGCGGTGAACGGGATTGCCGCCGGCGCGGGGGCGAATATCGCGCTCGCCTGCGACGTGGTGATCGCCGCGCTTTCGGCAAGCTTCGTACAGCCGTTTTGTCGCCTCGGTCTGCTGCCGGGCGCGGGGGGCACGTGGACTCTGCCGCGACTGATCGGACCGGCGCGCGCCATGGGCCTGGCGCTGTTCGGCGAGCCGCTCGAGGCGGCGCAGGCGCAGACCTGGGGCCTGATCTGGGAGTGCGTGGCGGACGAACAGCTGGCCGCGCGCGCGCGCGAGCTGGCAACGCGCCTGGCCGAAGGACCGACGCTGGGCTTCGCGCGGACCAAGCAGGCGATCCAGGCGTCGGCGGCGCAGACTCTGGAGGCCAGTTTGGAACTGGAAAGCGCGTTCCTGCGCGAGCTGGGCGGGAGCCTGGATTACCGGGAAGGCGTGGCGGCGTTCCGGGCGCGGCGCCCGGCCCGCTTTATCGGCGGGTAAGTGGCCCGACTCGGACGACACGAGATGACTCCAAAGTTGCCGCTGCTGTCGCTGCTGGAGACCCGCGTGCTCGGCGTGCTGGTCGAAAAAGAGCGCACGGTCGTCGATACCTACCCGATGTCGCTGAACGCGCTGACCTCGGGCTGCAATCAGAAGAGCAACCGCGAGCCGGTGATCGAAGCGACCGATGCCGAAGTGCAGGCCGCCGTGGACGCATTGAAGGCCCGTACGATGGTGATCGAATCGAGCGGCGCGCGTGTGGCCCGCTATTCGCACAACATCGGCCGCGTGTTGCGCGTGCCCGATCAGGCGGTGGCGCTGCTGGCGGTGTTGATGCTGCGCGGCGCCCAGACCAGTGCCGAGCTGCGGACCGGCACCGAGCGGCTGCACCGGTTCGCCGACATCTCCTCGGTCGAGGCGTTCCTGGACGAGCTGGCGGCCCGCGCCCCGGACCAAGGGGGACCGCTGGTCAAGCGGCTGGCCCGCCGGCCCGGCGAGCGCGAGGCGCGCTGGATGCACTGCCTGTCGGGCACACCGGTCGAGGACAGCGTGCCGCAGGCCTCCCACGAACTGGGCTCGGCCGATCTGAGCCTGTCGGAGCTTGCGGCACTGAAGGCGCACGTGGGCCGGCTCGAAGACGAGGTCGCGCAACTGCGCGACCGCTTCGACAAACTCACGCGGGAGCTGGGCGTTTCCAGCTGAGCGCGGCAGCACGGGCAGCCAGCCGGGCAGCGTCGTTTTCGCCGCCTGTTTTCGACGTCCTAGGGGTCCGGGCGCACGACAGCCGCCCCCTGCAGCCGGCCTTCGCGCAGCGCCGCCAGCGCCTCGTTGGCGCTCGAAAGTGGCCACATCTTGATGTGAGTCTGGATCGGAATCTGCGCTGCCAGAGCCATGAATTCCTCGCCGTCCTTGCGGGTCAGGTTCGCCACCGACACGATCTGGCGTTCCTGCCACAGGATCGAGTAGGGGAAGCTTGGGATGTCCGACATGTGGATGCCGGCGCACACGACGGTGCCTCCAGGGACCAGCGTCTTCAGCGCCGCCGGCACCAGCGCCCCGACCGGCGCAAAGATCAGCGCGGCGTCCAGCGACCGGGGGGCCGGCAGATCCGATCCACCGGCCCATACCGCTCCCAGTTCGATCGCGAATTTCTGCGCCTGCGCGTCGCCCGGCCGCGTGAAAGCGAAGATGTCGCGGCCCTGGTGGCGCGCCACCTGCGCGATGATGTGCGCCGCAGCACCGAATCCGTAGATGCCGAGCCGCTGGGCCTGACCGGCGAAACGCAGCGCGCGGTATCCGATCAGCCCCGCGCACAGCAGCGGCGCAGCCTGCTGGTCGTCGTAGCGGTCGGGCAGCGTGAACACGTAGCGGGCGTCAGCAACTACCACATCCGCGTAGCCGCCGTCCAGCTGATACCCGGTGAACCGGGCGTTGACGCACAGGTTCTCCCGGCCGGCCCTGCAGGGTTCGCACTCGCCGCAGGTCCAGCCCAGCCAAGGAACGCCGACCCGGGCGCCGACAGCGGGATGATCGACCCCGCCGCCCTGCGCGACCACTCGACCGACGATCTCGTGGCCCGGTACGACCGGATGATCCAGCGCCGGCAACTCGCCGTCGACGATGTGAAGATCGGTCCGGCACACACCGCAGCAGGCGACCTTGATCAGAACCTGCCCGGGGCCTGGCGCCGGATCCGCCCGCATCGATGGCTGCAACGGCTGCCCAGGACGCATCAGCTGCATGGCGAACATTCCGGTTCCCTCGCTTTGGGCGAATCAATCCCGCTGCCGCTTGTGCCTATTGCATGGTGAGGCCCCGCCCGGTGCCTACAATTGAACCGCGGCGAGTGTCCGGCCGACCGAACCTGAGGCAAGGATGACACAAGACGGCTCGAAGGTTGAGCGCACATTGTCAATCGTGATGAGCGCTCTGGTGCTGCTGTGCGGCAGCGCGCGCTCGGTGGATCGCGGCGCCCCGCCCACGCCGGCGCACGACGTGCTGGACACCTACTTCGACATGAAGGTGGACGATCCGTACCGGTGGCTGGAGAACGGCGATGACCCGGCAGTGAAGCGCTGGAGCGCAGTGCAGGACGCCCGCACGCGCAAGTACCTGGACGGGCTGCCGCTGCGCAAGCCGATCTTCGAGCGGCTGTGGCGCCAGATCTCGAAAACTTCGAGCTCGTTTTATTCGCTGTATGTCGTCGGTAACAGGATCTTTGCCTTTTACAACCAACCTCCGAAGCAACAGCCGATGATTGTGCTGCTTGCGCGGGAGTTGGATCCATCCAAGGCGCAGATCATCGTCGATCCGAACGCGTTGAATCCGAAGGGCACGACCGCGATCGACTGGTTCGTACCCTCGCCGGACGGCAAGCGGGTGGCCGTCTCGCTATCGGACAACGGCAGTGAAAACGGCTCGCTGCACGTCTTCGATGTCGCGAGCCGCCGGGAAATCGGCGAGGTGATCCCTCGGGTGCAGTACCCGACCGCGGGCGGCAGCGTCGCCTGGCGTGCCGACTCGACTGGTTTCTGGTACACGCGCTATCCGGGGCCCGATCGGCCCGCCGCGGAGCAGCATTTCTTCCAGAAGGTCTACTTCCACCGGATCGGCGACAAGCCGGCCAAGGACGCTTACGCATTGGGCGAGGACTTCCCGAAGGTCGCCGAGATCTTCCTGGACAACCGGTTCAACGCGAACCACGTTCTGGTGACGGTGGCCAACGGCGACGGCGGGGAATATGCGCACTACCTGATCGCGCCCGACGGCAGTACGCGCCAAGTGACGCACTTCGAAGACAAAGTCGTCGCCGCCGTGATCGGACCGGACGACCAGCTCTATCTGGTGTCTCGCAAGGACGCGCCGCGCGGCAAACTGCTGAAGCTGGACCTGGCCGAGCCGAGCCTGGAGCGCGCGCGGCTGATCATGCCGGAGTCGCAGTACGTGATCCAGCCGGGTGGCGAATTCGGCGGCGAACCCGTGGTGGTCACGTCCAGGGCGCTGTACGTGCGCGAGGTGGACGGCGGGCCCTCGCGGGTCGCCGTGTTCGATCACGACGGCATACCCCAGGGCGTGATGCCGCTGCCGGATCTGGCGACCGTCGACGAGGTCGAGCCGCTATGGGACGGCACGCTCCTTTATTCGATCAGGACCTTCCTGCGGCCACCCTACTTTTCACGGTACGACGAGGCTAGCGGCACCGCGGTCGAGACCCAGTTGGCCCAGACCAGCCCGGTCTCTTACCCGGATGCCGAAGTCGTGCGCGAGTTCGCCACCTCGAAGGATGGAACGCGGGTGCCGCTGAGCATTGCCCGGCGCAAAGGCCTGAAGCTGGACGGCTCCCACCCGGTCCTGCTGACCGGCTATGGCGGCTACGGCCTCAGCCAGACGCCGCACTTTCTGGGGCCGGACGTGCGCCTGTGGCTCGATGCCGGCGGCGTGTACGTGATCGCCAATTTGCGCGGCGGCGGCGAATACGGCGAGCAGTGGCATCGGCAGGGGGCGCTGACGCAGAAGCAGAACGTGTTCGACGACTTCGCGGCGGCGGCCCGCCACCTGGTATCGCAGAAATACACCTCCGAGGAGCACTTGGCGATCAGCGGCGCCAGCAACGGCGGATTGCTGATGGGCGCGGCCCTGACCCAGCATCCGGAACTGTTCCGTGCGGTCGTGGCTCGGGTCGGCATCTATGACATGCTGCGCGTCGAGCTCGATCCGAACGGAGCCTTCAACACGACAGAGTTCGGCTCCGTGAAGAACCAGGAGCAGTTCCGGGCGCTGTTTGCCTATTCTCCGTACCACCAGGTGACGGAGGACACCCGATATCCGGCCGTGCTGATGGCCACCGGCGAGCACGACGGACGCGTGAACCCGATGCAGTCGCGCAAGATGATCGCGCGACTGCAGGCGGCGACCGTGTCGGGGCGGCCGGTGCTGCTGAGCATCAACGCGAATGCCGGGCACGGGATCGGCAGCGCGCTGTCGATCCGGGCCAACCAGATGGCCGATGCCGAAGCGTTCCTGTTCGATCAACTCGGGATGAAGCTTCCAAGCGAGCCCTCACCCCCTGCCCCTGCCCCGCAAGCGGGAGAGGGGCGACCCATCGCCCGTACTTCGCGCTGACGCACAAAAGCGAGGTGCCCGATCGCCCCTCTCCCGCCAGGCGAGAGAGGGGTCGGGGGTGAGGGTCTCACGCGCTCAACGCAATTAGCAGATCCTTCGCCTCGACCTGGTCGCCCGGCTTGACGTGGACCGATGCGACGGTCGCGTCCCGGTCGGCGAACAGCACCGTTTCCATCTTCATCGCTTCGATCGACGCGATCGGCGTGCCCTTGGTGACGCGCTGACCGGGGTGCACCGTGACCGTGACGATCGCGCCGGGCATCGGGGCGCCGACGTGCGCGGGATTGCCCGGATCGATCTTCGCGTGCCGGCGCAGCGCCACGGCCCCTTCGCGGGCGATCCGCATCAGGCGCTGCTGCCCGTTCAGCTCGAAGAAGACCTTGATCAGCCCCTCGTCGTCGGGCTGATCGCTGCGTCCGGTCTGGCGCACGATCAGGGTCTTGCCTTTGTCGATCGAGACGGCGATCTCCTCGCGGTCGTGCAGGCCGTAGAAGAAGGCCGAGGTCGGCAAGGGCGAAACGTCGCCGTAGCTGCGCTGATGCTCCGCGAAGTCGCGAAACACCTTCGGATACATCAGGTACGACGCCAGATCCGTGTCGCTGGCATGGCGCCCGATGTGCGACTCCAGCTCTATGCGGGCCGCGTCCAGATCGACATGCGGCAGAAGATCGCCGGCGCGCTGCATGAGCGGCGCCTGCCCCTTCAGGACCTTCTTCTGCAGGTCGCTTGGGAAGCCCTCGGGCGAAAGGCCCAGCTCCCCCTTGAACAGCGCGACCACCGAGTCGGGGAAATTGATCTCGCGTTCGGGATCCAGCACGTCCCGCTCGCTCAGGTCGTTGGCGACCATGAACAGTGCCATGTCGCCGACCACCTTGGAAGTGGGCGTCACTTTCACGATGTCGCCGAACAAGCGATTGACCTGCGCGTAGGCACGCGCGACCTCGGGCCAGCGGTGGTCCAGTCCCATGGCCCGCGCCTGCTCGCGCAGGTTTGTGACCTGGCCGCCCGGCATCTCGTGCAGGTACACGTCCGAGGTCGGGGCCCGCAGGTCGGGTTCGAACGGCTCGTACAAGCGCCGCACCCCCTCCCAGTAATAGGACACCTCCTGCATCGCCCCGGTATCCACCTCGGGCATCCGTTCGGTGCCGGCCAGCGAGGCGATGATCGCGCCCAGGTTCGGCTGCGAGGTCAGGCCCGACATCGAATCGATCGCGCCGTCGACCGCATCGGCTCCGGCCTCGATCGCCGCCAGCACGCTGGCCGCCGCCATGCCCGAGGTGTCATGCGTGTGGAAGTGGATCGGCATGCCGACTTCCTGCTTCAGCGCGCGCACCAGCTCGCGCGCCGCCCGCGGCCGGCACACGCCGGCCATGTCCTTGATGCACAGGATGTGTGCGCCGGAGCGCTCGATCTGGCGCGCCAGCTGCAAGTAATAGTTCAGACCGAACTTGGGTCGGCCCGGATCGAACAGGTCCGCTGTGTAGCACAGCGATGCTTCACACAATGCGCCGGATTCCAACACTGCATCGATGGTCACGCGCGTATTCTCGATCCAGTTCATCGAATCGAACACGCGGAACAGGTCAATGCCGTGAGCCGCTGACTGCCGGACGAAATAGCGCACCACGTTGTCCGGGTAGCTGGTGTATCCGACTGCGTTGGCGCCGCGCACCAGCACCTGCAGAATCAGGTTGGGCATCGCTTCGCGCAGGCGCGCCAGCCGCTCCCACGGGTCTTCCTTCAAGAAACGCATCGCCACGTCAAAGGTGGCTCCGCCCCAGCATTCGACCGAAAAGAGCCCTGCCAGCCTGCGGGCGTAGCACGGAGCGATCTCCACCATGTCGGCGGTGCGCATCCGGGTGGCAAACAGCGACTGGTGCGCGTCGCGCATCGTGGTGTCGGTCAGCAGCACGCGCGGCTGCTCGAGCATCCAGCGGGCAAAAGCGCTGGCACCCAGCTCGCGCAGGCGGTCACGCGCGCCGGCCGGCGCAGGCGCCGAGCGGTCGCAGGCAGGCACCACCGGTCGCGGCAGCGGCAACAGGGGCTGCTTGCGGCCCTTCATCTCAGGATTGCCATTGACCGCGACTTCCCCCAGGAAGCGCAGCAGCTTGGTGGCGCGGTCGCGCCGGGGCTGGAATTTGAACAGCTCCGGCGTCGTGTCGATGAAGCGAGTGGTGCACTCTGCCTTGCGGAACTGCGGATGGGCGATCACGTTTTCCAGGAACTGCAGGTTCGAGGTGACGCCCCGGATCCGGAATTCACCGAGCGCCCGGTGCATCCGCGCGATCGACTCGTCCACCGTGTGGCCCCACGCGGTGACCTTCACCAGCAGCGAATCGTAAAAGGGTGTGATGACGGCGCCCGTGTACGCGGTGCCGCCGTCCAGCCGCAGGCCAAATCCGGCGGCGCTGCGATAGGCCGTAAGCCTTCCATAGTCGGGCGCAAAGCCCTTTTCCGGGTCTTCGGTCGTGATCCGGCACTGAACCGCATGGCCGTTGATCCGGATCGACGGTTGTGCCGGCAGCAGCGCATCGTCGTCGCCGATCCGCCCGCCCTCGGACACTCGGATCTGGGCCTTCACGATATCCACGCCGGTGATCTGCTCGGTCACCGTGTGCTCGACCTGGATCCGCGGATTGACTTCGATGAAGTAATACGCTCCGCTGTCGGCGTCCATCAGGAACTCGACCGTGCCGGCGTGCGTGAAGCCGGCCGCGCGCGCCAGTCGCAGCGCCGACTCGCACAGCGATTGCCGCGTGGCCTCATCCAGGTACGGCGCCGGAGCCCGTTCGACGACTTTCTGATTGCGCCGCTGCACCGAGCAGTCGCGCTCGTAAAGGTGAACCAGGTTGCCGTGCGAATCGCCCAGGATCTGCACCTCGACGTGGCGCGCGCGGCGCACCAGCCGTTCGAGGTAGACCTCGCCGTTGCCGAACGCGGTCACTGCTTCGCGCCGGGCGGCTTCGAACTGCGAAGCCAGGTCGTCTTCCGATTCGATCGCGCGCATTCCGCGCCCACCCCCGCCCCAGCTCGCCTTCAGCATCAGCGGATAGCCGATCGCGCGCGCCTCGCGCAACACGCCGTCCAGGTCCTGGGGCAGCGCGCCGGTGGCGGGTACCACGGGCACGCCGCTGGCAACGGCCAGATTGCGTGCCGCGACCTTGTTGCCCATCGTACGCAGCACCTGCGGCGACGGGCCGACGAAGACCAGGCCTGCGCTTTCGCAGGCGGCAGCGAAGTCAGGGTTCTCGGACAGGAAGCCGTAGCCGGGGTGGATCGCGTCGACGTCGGCCTCGCGCGCCACCCGCAGGACCTCGCCGATATCCAGATAGGCCGCGATCGGCTTCAGGCCCGCGCCCACCAGGTAGGACTCGTCGGCTTTGAACCGGTGCAGGCTGAAACGGTCCTCGTTGGCGAACACGGCCACGGTGCGGATGCCCAGCTCGGTAGCCGCGCGGAACACGCGGATCGCGATCTCACTGCGATTGGCGACCAGCAGAGAGCGGATCCGCTTCATGCAGAGCCGCGTGTTCCGGCCGAAACTGCGGCGTTCAAAGGCTCCCCGGCCTGGTCGAGATCGTGGATGGCATGCGCCGATCGACGGCGGCCAGAATACCCTTCAGCAGATCGATCGGCGTCGGCGGGCATCCGGGCACGGCCACGTCCACCGGTATCACGTTGGCGACCCGGCCGCAGCTCGCGTAGCTCTCGCCGAAGACCCCGCCGGTGCACCCGCAATCGCCCACTGCGACCACGAGGCGCGGCTCGGGCATGGCCTCGTAGGCTCGCTCCAGCGCCACGCGCATGTGGCGCGAGACGGGACCTGTGACCAGCAGCAGGTCCGCATGACGCGGGCTGGCCACGAAGCGCATGCCCAGCCCTTCGATGTTGTAGTAAGGATTGTTCAGCGCATGGATCTCCAGCTCGCAGCCGTTGCAGGACCCTGCGTCGACGTGGCGGATGGTCAGCGCGCGGCCCAGGATCCGAAGCATCTCGCTCTCGATCCACTGCGCGTTGGTGCGCCACTGCAGCTCGGCTTCGGGCGGCGGCTCGCTGATAAGGCCGGTGCGGGCGATGTTGCGGATGATCGGCCACATGTCAGAGGTCCTGACCCGAATAATTGAGGTTGAACGACTTGTTGATCAGCGGGAAGTCGGGAACGATGTTGCCGATCACCGCGTGCTCGAGCAGCGGCCAGTTCTGCCAGGACGGATCGTGGCAGTGGCAGCGGCGGATCACCCCGTACTGGTCCAGCTCGAGCGCCACCAGCACCTCGCCGCGCCAGCCCTCGACCCAGCCCACCCCGTATGCGGGAGTCGAAGCGACTTGCAACGCGGTGTGGATCGGGCCCTGGAGCGACTCTGCCTGCAGGCGCGCTGCGATGGTGCGGATCAGGCGAAGCGACTCCAGGGCCTCGTCGAATCGCACGGCCACTCGCGCCGCGACGTCGCCGGCACGGCTCGAGACGCAGACCGTGCCCAGCGCGTCGTATGGGGCCAAGCGGAAGTCCGAACGCAGATCGTGCGCCTGCCCGCTCGCTCGGCCGGCCAGACCCGTCAAACCGAGACGCGCCGCCAGCTCCGGGCTGACTCTTCCGGCGCCGGCGAAGCGATCCTGCAGCCCCGCGTGCTCGTCGTAGATCGAGCGCAGCTGCCCGGTCTCCCGCTCGATATCGTCGCACTGCCGGGCGATTTGCTCCAGGTGCGCCTCGGCCGGATCTGCCCGCACTCCGCCCGGTATCACGGTGTCCATCGCATAACGGTGTCCGAAGGCTGCCGCGTTCAAGCGCAGCCAGTCCTCCTTCAGCCGCGAAAACTGGGCCAGCCCGAACGCAAAACCAGCGTCGTTGCCGAGCGCACCGAGGTCGCCCAGGTGGTTGGCGACGCGCTCGCGTTCCAGCGCGAGCGCCCGCAGCCACTGCGCGCGCTCCGGCACCGTGCAGTTGCACGCGGATTCGACCGCCATCGCGTAGGCCCAGCCGAAGGCCACGGTCGTGTCGCCCGATACGCGCGCGGCCAGCAGCGCGGCATCCAGCGGACGCTGGCCTTCGAACCGCTTTTCGATGCCCTTGTGGGTATAGCCCAGGCGCTCCTCCAGCCGCAGCACTTTTTCGCCGACGACCGAGAAGCGGAAATGACCCGGCTCGATGATTCCAGCGTGCACCGGGCCCACCGGGATCTCGTGAACGCCATCGCCTTCGACCGGGACGAACGGATACAACTCGGGCGCGCCCTCGAAGGTTTCCAGACCAGTGTGTTGGGCCAGCAGCGGGTGGTAGTCCGCCGGCCAGGCGTCGTGACGCAGCCACGGGCGCGCATCGTGGTGCTCCTCCGGCAACAAGCCCAGCAGGTCCGCCACGGCCCGCTGCATCCGAACCGCCTCGGCGAACACGTCGTCGACGCCGGGGTAGACGCGCAGCGAGTCGGTCAGCGGCAAGGTCACCCACGTCAAGCCGGCGCTGGTAGCGTAGGCGGCGTGCAAGGCCATGTGTCCGTCGATCGGCCGTCGGTCGGTCGCCCACAGGCTCACCAGGCGTCCGCCCAGCGACCGGGCCAGACTGGCGGCCGCCTTCCAGGATTTGCGCGTCAACTGCGCCCTCGAGACCGGCAGCGGACCGGGCAGGCGGTCGAAGGTGCAGTTAAGGCCTGGCAGCACCGGTCAGCCTCCGATCAGGTTGGCCGCGCGGCTGTACCAGTTGACCAGGAACGGCGGGATGAACAGTCCCAGCGCCAGCCCCAAGCCCAGGTGAGTGAACACCGGTATCAGCGCCGGCGGGTGCGGCAGCCGCTTCACGTTGGTCTCACCGAACACCATCGGCTGCACGCGGGCCAGTACCGCGCCAAACGCCACCGCCAGCGCCAGCAGCAGCAGGGGAGCGGCCCACGGCAGCTGCCGCATCGCCGAGGTCAGGATCAGGAACTCGCTGGCGAAGATGCCGAACGGCGGCATGCCCAGGATCGCGAGCGTTCCCAGCATCAGCCCCCAGCCCACGGTCGGGCTGATCTGTACCAGGCCGCGGATCTCGTCCATCACCTGGGTGCCGGCCTTTTGCGCGGCGTGTCCGACCGCGAAAAAGATGGCCGACTTGGTCAACGAGTGCATCGTCATGTGCAGCAGCCCGCCGAAGTTGGCGATCGGGCCGCCCAGCCCGAACGCGAACGTGATCAGTCCCATGTGCTCGATCGACGAGTAGGCGAACATGCGCTTGATGTCACGCTGGCGGTGAAGCAAGAAGGCGGCCAGCAGCACCGACATCAACCCGAACACCACCATCGCGCGCCCGGGCAGGCCGTTGCCCAGAGCCCCGTCGGCCAGGACCTTGCAGCGCAGGATCGCGTACAGCGCCACGTTCAGCAGCAGGCCGGACAGCACGGCCGAAATCGGAGTCGGGCCCTCCGCGTGCGCGTCCGGCAGCCAGTGGTGCACCGGCACGAGCCCCGTTTTGGTGCCATACCCGAGCAGCAGGAAAACGAACGCCAGAGACAGAATGGTCGGTTCGAGCTGCGTTTTGACCGCCTCCAGGTGCGTCCAGAGCAGCGCCCCCTCGCCGCCGCCGATCAGGCGGTCGGCCGCCAGATACAGCAGCAGCGTGCCGAACAGCGCCTGCGCGATGCCGACTCCGCACAGGATGAAGTACTTCCACGCCGCCTCCAGCGCGGCCGGGGTGCGATACACCGAGACCAGCAGCACGGTGCAAAGCGTTGCCGCCTCCATGGCCACCCACAGCACGCCCAGGTTGTTGGTGGTCAGCGCACACAGCATCATCGCCAGGAACAACTGGTACATCGCGTGATACAGGCGCATCCGGGGCGCCGTCATCCGGCCTTGATCGCGCTCGATCCGCATGTACGGGCGCGAGAAGATCGAGGTCGTGAAGCCGACGAAGGCGGTCAGCGTGACCAGCAACACGTTCAAGGAATCGATGAAGAACAGCTCGTGGTACACCAGGATCGTGGTCCCGCGCGCGACCTCGGCCGTGAGCCACAGCGCGCAGGCGGTGGTGGCGGCGGACACGAGCACGTTGACCTCGGCGCCGATTCTGGTGTGGCCGAGCAGGGCCAGCAGCGCGGCGCCCAGGATCGGGCAGGCGAGCAGCAAGGTCAGCGGCAGCTCGCTTGCACCCAGCGTAAGCGGCAACACGATCAGTCCTCGCGCAAGCGCTCCAGATGGTGGATGTCCAGGCTGTCGAACTGCTCGCGGATCTGGAACATGAACACGCCCAGGATCAGGAAGCCCATCAGAACGTCCAGCGCAATGCCCAGCTCGACCAGCATCGGCATGCCGTTGGTGGCGGCGGTGGCGGCGAAGAACAGGGAGTTCTCCATCGACAGGAAGCCGATCACCTGCGGCAGCGCCTTGGCGCGCGTGATCATCATCATGAACGACAGCAGCACGCTGGCGAGGGCGATGCCGAGCGTGGAGCGCGCGATCGACGAGGACAGGGCGGCGATCGGCGTGGCCAGGTTGAAGGCGAACGCCACCAGCAGGATGCCGACCAGCATCGTCATCGGCGTGTTCAGCAGCGGCTCGACGTCCCAGCGCACCTGCAGCCTGTCGATCAGCTTGTGCAGCAGGATCGGCAGCAGCACGACTTTAAGCAGGAACGTGGCTCCGGCCGATACGTACAGGTGATGCTGGGCGGTCAGATAGCCGACGTCCAGCGTCGCAGCGACCAGCGTCAGGCCCTGCGCCGTGAAAAGGTGCACCAGGTTCAGCACGCGCCGCTGCGTGATCATCGCGAACGCGAGGATCAGCAGGATGGCGGCGAACAGGTTGATGGCTTGTGTCAGCAGCGCTATCACGAGTCGACCTTCCTGCTATGTGGGGCCGAATTTCCCACGCAGTGCTTCGCGAAACCCCGCCTTCGCCCCTCGCAGCCGATCCCCCCGCCTTTCGAGCGCAGGCTGCACGGGTGTCGAAGCTCCGTTGCCAGTCATCTTCAGAGCGCTCGCTACGCTTCCAGCAGTCCATGCACGAGCAGCCCGATCACGGCCAGAAGGAAAGCCGTCGCGAGGAACTCGGGAACCCTGAAGATGCGCATCTTGGCGCTGACCGTCTCGATCAACGCCAGCAAAACGCCGCCGATCGCCAGCTTCAATGCCAGTGCCGGCAGCGAGTACACCATGGCCAGCGGCGCATCGACTTCGGCCACACCCCACGGGAAAAACAGGGCCAGACCGATGCACGAGTAAGCGAACAGCTTCAGCGAAGCGGCCCATTCCAGCAGCGCCAGATGGCGCGCCGAGTACTCCAGGATCAGCGCTTCGTGCACCATCGTCAGTTCCAGGTGCGTGGCCGGGTTGTCGACCGGAACGCGCGCGTTCTCGGCAAGCGAGACGATCGTGAAAGCGACTCCGGCGAACGCCATGCTCGGATAGAGCTGGAATTGGCTGTGCGCCATTTTGTTGACGATGTTGGCCAGCGAGGTCGAATTCGTGATCAACGAGGCCGAAAAGAGCGTCATCAGCAGCGCCGGCTCCGCCAGAAACCCGATCAGCATCTCGCGGCGTGCCCCGAGGGTTCCAAACGCGGTGCCGATGTCCATGGCGGCCAGCGATATGAACACCCGCGCGAGCGCGAACAGGCCAACCAGCGCGATCGCGTCGGCGACGGGCGCCAGCGGCAGATCGGTCGACAGGGCCGGCACGATTCCGCACGCCAGCGCCATGCAGCCGAACACGATGTACGGGGCGGTTCTGAACAGCATGGAGGCGTTGTCGGCCGCGACCGGTTCCTTGTAGAACAGCTTGTGCAGTTGCCGATACGGCAGCAGCAGGCTGGGCGCGGTCTTGTTCTGCAACCACGCGCGGCACTGGTTGACCCACCCGGTGAGCAGCGGCGCGGCCGCCAGCGCGACCGCGAACTGCAGCATCTGCGCGAGGAACGCGGATGGACTGATCAGCATGGCGTCATCGGGATGCGGTCACCGGGTGGAGTCAGCGGCCCACCAGCAGCAGCATGACGACCAGCGTCAGGAAGCTGTACAGCAGATAGATCGAGATCCGCCCCTGCTGTACCCGACCGGCCAGCCGGGCGGCACGATCGACCAGCGCCTGCACCGGCTGATAGATCCAGTGCCAGAAACGATCCTCGATCACGACCCGGTAACGGGGCCGCGCATCGAACGGGGAGGGCAGTTCGCGCCGCATCCAGAAGAACGCCTCGAAGATCTGCCGGATCGGTTGGCCGAAACCCTCGGACGTGTCCTGCATCCGCGCGGTCTGGTGGGGGAACCCGCAGTCCCAGGGCGGTGCGCGCCTCAGGCGCCCGTGGTACACGATGCGAACCGTGATCGCGGTGAACGCGATGCAGGCGGCCACGACGAGCAGAAAGATGATCGGACTGTAGCTGGCGCGCTGAATCGAGGTCGGGGCGAGCAGCAGCCAGCCGTTGGCATGAACGGTCTGGGCCAGGCCGAATCCGACCAGTAGATGGGTCACGCGGTCGACGCAGTCGATCGCCTGGATCGGGGCGAGGCCAAGCGCGACGGAACCGGCCGCCAGCCAGGCCAGTCCGATCCTCTCCAAGCGCGAGGCATCGCGTGCCCGCTGCAGTTTTTCCTCGCGTGGTCTGCCGAGGAAAACGATGCCGAAGAACTTGACCATCGCATACGCGCTCAGCGCGGCCACCAGCGCGACAGCCGCGGCGACCACCGGCACCAGCATGTTCAGAAACGAGGTTGGCAGGTTGGTGGTGAACAGGAATGTCTGCAGCAGCAGCCACTCCGACACGAATCCGGACAGCGGCGGTAGCCCTGATGCGGCCAGAGCGCCGACCAGTGTGAGCCATGCGACCCACGGCATCGTGCGGATCAGCCCCCCGAGCTTGCCCAGGTTGCGCTCGCCGGTTGCGTGCAGCACGCTGCCGGTCGCCAGGAACAGCAGGCTCTTGAAGAGCGCATGAGCCGCCACGTGAATCAGCGTCGCGGTCAGCGCCAGGGCCGCCAGCGCATTCATTCCGTACGTGTGGAACATCAGCGCCAGGCCGGTGCCGACGAATATCAGGCCGATATTCTCGATCGATGAAAAAGCAAGCAGTCGCTTCATGTCGGTCTGGACCGTCGTAAAGACCACTCCATACATGGCCGTTACCAGGCCGAGCCCGAGCAGCAGCACGCCCCACCACCAGATCTGAACGTGCAGCAGGTCGAAGGCAACCCGCAGCAGTGCATAAACGGCGGTCTTCAGCATGATTCCGCTCATCAGCGCGGAAGCCGGCGACGGCGCCGCCGGATGGGCCTCCGGCAGCCAGACATGCAGCGGAACGATGCCGGCCTTTGCGCCGAAACCGATCACGGCCAGTACGAACGCGATCGACGCCCAGAACGGCGACAGCTGCTGGACGCGCAGATTGGCGAACGTGAAATCGCCGGTATTGGCCTGCAGCACCCCGAAACACAGCAGGATCGCGAGGGCACCGATGTGCGTCAGCAGCAGGTACAAATATCCGGCGTGGCGGATCGCGCTCACCCGGTGGTTGGCGATCACGAGGAAGTACGATGACAGCGCCATCGTTTCCCAGGCAACCATGAACGCGTACGCGTCGTCGGCCAGGACCACCAACGCCATGCCCGCCAGAAACAGGTGATACTGCAGGCACTGCAGACCCGGCGGTGTGCCTTCGCCCTTGCGAACGTACCCTGCCGAGAAGATCGAGGTGCCGGCCGAAGTGGCGCCGATCACGGCCAGAAAGTAGGCCGACAGGCTGTCCATTCTGAGGTGGAAGGGCAGGCCGGGCAGGCCCAGGCGCAGCACGGTGGACTGCGGCGGCACGAACAGTCCGTGCAGCGCCACTGCGGCCAAGGCCAGTGACATCAAAGCGCTGATCGGGAACAGCCCGTGCGCAACGAAGCGCGTGCGCCGCAGAGCCACCAGTGCCACGACGCCGATGCCGACCCAGATCGCGATGACTGTCAGTATTGTGTCGAGGTCGAGCATCCGGTCCATTCCGCCGGCCCCGCGCGTCACGGCGGTTCGCCTGACCGAAGGTTAGCGCAATCCGTAGTGTTGTCCGTGCGACATCACGTGATGGGGTCGGGAAAAGTTCAGCCGGTCCGGACATAATGCGGCACTTGGCGCGGCCGCCAGCGGCGGTCTGATCACGCGACGGGAGGTCCTATGGGTCGACGGCTTCGTTGGGCGTTGTTCGCAGTTGGATGCGTGACGTTGAGCGGGTGCGAAACGGTGCACGATGCGGCCGATTCGGTCGGATCTGCGGCCTCTTCCGGTTGGAACTGGGTATTCGGCTCGGGTGGCGAGGTGGCCACTGCGACGGTCAAGCCGACGCAGGGCAACAACGTATCGGGCAAGGTCGAATTCAAGCAGGCCGGCAGCGTGGTGCACGTGAAGGTCGATCTGGTCGGGCTCGCGCCGAACTCGGAGCACGGGTTCCACGTGCACGAACGCGGCGACTGCTCCGCTCCCGATGCGATGAGCGCCGGCGGGCATTTCAACCCCGAGGGAGTCCCTCACGGCATGTATGCGCATCCGCCACACCACGCGGGAGACATGCCGAACCTGAAAGCCGACGACAAGGGTGAAGTGCATACCTCCTTCGAGGTCAGCTACCTGTCGGTCGGAAGCGGCGGCAGCGACGTGGCCGGCCGCAGCGTGATCGTGCACCGCGATCCGGACGACTACAAGTCCCAGCCGGCCGGCAATTCAGGGCCGCGCCTGGCGTGCGGCGTGATCGTCGAGAGCTGATTGGAGTGGTGGCCCCCCTTTAGGGAGAGGGGCCTCAAACCCGTTCGAACACCAGGTCCCACACGTCGTGGCCGAGCCGCTCGCCACGCGCATGGAACTTGGTCGGTGGCCGCTCGCACAACGGATTGGCCGGTATCGGGGCAAACCCGGGATGCAGGTTGCGCAGTTTCGGCTGCTGCGTCAGAACCTGCATCATCTGCTCCGCGTAGTGCTGCCAGTCGGTCGCGCAGTGGACAATGCCACCGTGCCGCAGCCGGCCGGACAGGCTCTCGATGAAGGCCGGCGCGACCAGCCGCCGCTTGTGGTGCCGCGCCTTCGGCCAGGGATCCGGAAAGAAGATGTGAACGCCCGCTAGGGACTCCGGGGGCAGCATATCGCGCACGACTTCGACCGCGTCGTGCTCGACGATCCGCACGTTGGTCAGATTCAGCCGGGCCAGGTGCATTGCA
>VBCK01000299.1 GCA_005882215.1 Betaproteobacteria bacterium
TCCTGTTTTCCCTCGTCGCGGTGCTTGGCATCCTCTGCGTGGCCCTTGCCGTCTCCGGCGCATTTTCCTCCGAGAGACGACAAGAAGAGCGAGTGACGCTGTCCCAGGTGCCGGCCCCTGTCAGGGCCACGATCGAGCAGGAGATCAAGGGTGGCACCCTCAAGGAAATCGAAAAGATCTCCGATGAAGGCAAGACCGCCTACGCGGCCCACATTGCCGTGAACGGCAACGAACAGGAGACGGTGATCGGCGAAGACGGCAAGGTGATTCGCCAGGGTGCCGTCGAAAAAGACGACGACGACGACTGACCGCGGCCCGCTGGCGGTCGCGAGGACGGCCTTTTGTTTGTCGCGTTATCGGTTCTGTGGCTGAGCCTGTAACTTGGCGCGCCGCCGGCTTCCGGGTGCCCTGAGCACCCGAGCAGGCCGTGATCGTCGCCGACCGGCTTGGGAACAAACGGCTGGCACGATTGCTTCCCGCCCTCGTGGCAGTCAACCTGGCGGCCGCCCCGCTTGTGGCTTGGTCGTATCGACCATTCGATTCCACCGATGCGGACGTTGCCGCGAAGGGCGAAGTGGAGTTGGAGTTCGGGGCGCTGGGATTTCTTCGGCAAGGGCAGGAAACGTTTCTTACCGCGCCTGCCTTTGTGATCAATTTCGGGCTGCCAGACGACCGCGAGATTGTGCTGCAGGGTCAGGTGCAGTCGCAATTGAACTCGGCCGGCGGACCACGACGTACCAGCCTGGAAGATACAGGACTGTTTCTGAAGCAGGTGCATCGGTCCGGCGGCCTTCAGGGGTTGGTCGGACCGAGCCTGGCCACCGAGTGTGGCATTCTGTTACCGACCATCGAAGGCGAATCGGGGGTTGGCGCAAGTTGCGGCGGCATCTTCTCCGAGCGCTGGCGCACAGCAACCACGCACTTGAATACCGCCTTCAGCTGGACTCGCCAGCACCGTCCGGAGTATTTCCTAGGGTGGATTCTGGAAGGCCCAAACGCCTGGCCCCTCAGGCCTGCCCTGGAGCTTTTTGCGGATCGCCAATCGGACGCGCCACTGAAGCGCTCCGCGCTGGCGGCCCTGATTTGGCGGGCGTCGGACACTCTTTCCCTCGACTTGGGCATCCGCGCCGCCCGCGCCGATGGATCGAATATCTACGAACTGCGGGCCGGCCTGACCTGGGGCTTTTCCCTGCTGCGCGAACCGTGAAGAATATCCGAATGAATCTCGCATGTACGATGAGACCGGTAGGGAAGCAGAGCCGATGACAGGGATGCCACGCTGAGTTTGGAAGTCCGGTGGACAAGCTTATAGGAGAAACCGATGAGGCCATCACTCATTGCGGCCGCTTTGATTGCGGCCACAACCGCGGCGCACGCCGAGTCTGAGAATTTCGATTCCACAAAGCTTGGTGCTTTGCCGGCCGACTGGATCTGCGGCGTGACCGGCAGGGGCTCACCAAAATGGGCGGTTGAAGCCGATTCGTCCGCGCCGAGCAAGCCGAATGTTTTGAAGCAGTCGGGCAGCGGCACCTTTCCATGGTGCGTGAAGAAAACAGTGTCAATTGTCGATGGGTTCGCGGAGGTCAAATTCAAGCCACTGGAGGGACGCGAAGACCAAGCCGGTGGGCTCGTATGGCGCTGGAAGGACGGCGACAACTATTACATCGCGCGCGCCAATGCGCTTGAAAACAACGTGTCGCTTTATCACACCGAGAAGGGTCGCCGAAACACGCTCAAATACGTTGACGCGCCTGTTCCGACGAACCAATGGCATACCTTGCGCGTGGAATTTGCTGGCAAAGCCATCAAGGTTCTGCTGGATGGCAAGCAATATATCGAACTGGATGATGGCCACATTTCCGGGCCCGGTGCTGTCGGAGTCTGGACCAAGGCAGATAGCATCACGGCGTTTGATGACTTCTCGTTTGGCGGTCAGTAAATGTAGAAGGCGCCTTGTCGGTTTATGACACGGAGGAAACGAAAAGCGCGGGAGCGATGAACCGGCTCATCGCCGAGAAAAACAATCCGCAAGCTGACGTCTATTGGGCCAACGAACCGATCCGCGCCGAGGTCTTGCGGCAACGGAATATCGCAGCGCCCTACGTCTCGCCAAGTGCCGAAGGAATCCCGGCGACATTTCGCGACCCAATCGGCTACTGGACGGGCTTTGCCGCACGGGCGCGCGTTCTGATCGTGCGACCGGACGTCAGCCCGCGCCCAACCTCGGTGTTCTCCTACACCGATCCACGTTGGCGCGGAAAAACCGTAATTGCGAACCCGCTTTTTGGAACAACAACCGCCGAGATTGCTGCGCTCTTTGTCATCCTGGGCGATGATCGCGCAAAGGCCCTCATGCAAGGTCTGCACGATAATGCCGTTGAGTTATCTCCCAGTAACGGTGATAGCGCCGATTTGGTCGCGCGCGGGCAATTCGCTTTCAGTCTGGTCGATAGCGATGACGCGGTGAACAGGATGAGGCAACACGAGCCCGTGGCAATGGTATTCCCGGATCAAGGTGCGGACGGGATCGGCTGCTTTATCGTGCCCAACGCAGCCGTGTTGATCGCCGGTTCGCCCCATCCGGACGCGGGCAAGAAGCTCATCGACTTTCTGCTTTCGAAAGAAACCGAACGCAAACTAGCTGCTTCCGACGCGGCGCAGATACCACTACATCCAGGCGTCTCAGCGCCTCCTGAATTGCAATCGATTGAATCGATCAAGGTCATGAATGTGAACAACGCGGAAATCGCAGCCAAATTGCAGGCGATTCAGCCATTCCTGAAGACTTGGGCCGGGCCCTAGAAATGTGCAGAAACGGCTGACACTTATTGTTGCCGCGGTGCTGCTTGCTGTCATCGGACTGTTGCCTGTCCTCACGATGGTGACGAGCACATTCTATGCGGGCGGCAGATTGAGCTTGAATGCCTATCAGGAACTCTTGGGCTCCGGCAAACTGCACGTCACTTTGATGGCCCGCAGCCTCCTGCTGTCTTCATTGGTGACGTTCTTTGCGACGGCCGTGGGGGTCCCCCTCGGTGTGTTGCTCGGCAAGACCGATCTGGCCTTTCGGCGCACCTTCGCGGTGTTGTTCACCTTGCCGCTGCTGATTCCCCCTTACGTGATCGCCGTGGCCTGGTTCGCAGTCGTCGGGAAGGGCGGGTG
>VBCK01000080.1 GCA_005882215.1 Betaproteobacteria bacterium
ACGGCCAGCCGCCGGCAGGTACACAGCGAAGCAAGCGCCCTGTTGCGGCGCGCCCTCGAACTGACGCCAAGCGAAGTCGGCGCCCATTAGCAGCAGAGTGTCGCACTCGGTTGACTCGCTCCTATCCCCTTGCCTTGAAGGACTGTTTCGAGAGAAGTCATGTGTCAAGTCAATGCCAGCGGGCCGGGACCCGCCAACACGATAACCAGTGCCATAAAGCAGTACAGAACTTCAGGCAAATACAGGACATCATCTAACCAGTCCGCTTTATCGATCGGTTGATAAGAGCGGATCCGGTTAAGACCGTCAACGCAGGTTGCCACGATGCAGACGGTAAACAGCAGCGCTGCGAACAATGGCCCGTAGAAACCTGCAAACACGGCTAGGCCGCCCGCAAATTCCACGGATGGCACTAACCATGCGTTGACGCGAACAAACGGCACACGGTCATTCTGGAGGGTTCTGACCAGTGCCATATGCCGCGCCGAGACAAAGAGCTTGTGATAGCCGCTGGCCGCAAAGAAAAATCCCAGTGCGATGCGGTTAACCAGCAGTGCAACGTCGGCGAGTCCTAATCCTTGTGACAGGTATGTCAGCATGGGGGCCTCACCGGAACAATTTCCCAGACGGTTCCAGATGCCGTATTAAGCAGCATGGCGGCCTTGTGGCATGGCCCGCGCACGGACGCTCGCCGCTTGTTCCTGCAACACTTGCACGACAATGCGAGTTTCACGCATCAACACCACCGAGCCATAGATGAGTGCGCCGAGCGCAAGCAGGCCAGCGACAACGGCACACGCCTCCAGCACGCGAACGAGGGCTTCCGCGCCTATCGGCACTATGAGGGCGCCGAAGAGTGAGACCAGCGTGGCCGAAGCAAAGCTACCCGATGCGATGTAGACACTCCGCAAGGCGGCTACGAGCATCAAGGAACGCTGCTCCGTTGCAGTGAGTTCCCCGAGGCGGCGGATTGCTTCACGCGATGTGAGATCCGCCGCATCCTCAAGTTGCTTGAAGAGATCTCTCGCGCGATCCACTGCACGCGCCAAACGGTTGCCGGTACTCAGGACGAGCAAAGTAGACGCGTTCGTCAGTAGCGCGGGAGCAATGATCCAGGACAGCACCGAAAACGGGTTAAGGTGAGGTTCCATACCTTTATCTATTGGTCATGATTCGTGTTTCGCAAGATGCGAACTGGAACGCACGAAAGCTTATGCAGGCGGCGGGACACGTTCTTCCGTAATCCTGCGCAAGCTGCCGCTCCCTGCTGCCGTCAGGACTGTGCTCCGCAAATGTCCAGCGCGGTCACGTCGGGCGTCGTTTCGGCAGAGGGTCGACGCCGAACCAAAGCAGCGCAGCGAACACGGCGCACGCCGCACCCGTTAGGAACGCCGCGTTCCAGCCGTGCGTGGCGGTCAGCATCGCAACCACCGGCGTTCCGATGATGCCGCCGATGTTGCCGCCGGTATTCAGGATGCCCGTCGCCAGCATGCTGTCGCTTCCGGCGATGCGCATGGCCGCCGCCCAGTAGATTCCCTCGGTCACTTCGATGGCCGCAAAGGCGCTGCAAAGGGCGAGCTCGGCGGAAATCGCGTCCGGGGCGTTCGCCGCGGCGACGAGGGCGAGTCCGCTCACTGGGAGGGCAAGCAGCGGAGCGGCCCGGAATCCCCAGCGCTCGCCGAGTCGCGGGCGCAGTGCGTCGCAGACGCCGCCGCCGAGCGCGGCTCCGGCCCCGGCGGCGATGAACGGCGCCGCGGCCAGCCATCCGCTGTCGATCGTGGAGAAATGACGCTCCTGGCGGAAATACAGAAACGACCAGAACGTGAGGAAATAGAACACGTAATTCATGACCAGGTAGGACATGGTCAGGAGCAGAAGACTGCGGTCGACAAGCAGTGCACCCACCTTTCTCGCACTCGGAAACGCGCTCGAAGTCTCAACGGGCTCCAGTTCTTCGAGCTCCTCCCGGGAGACCCGCGGATCGTCGGCGGGAAGGTCGCGCGCGCGCGCATACCAGAACAGGGTCAGCGCGACCAGTGGCGTGCTCGTCAGAAGCATCGCGGCCTGCCAGCTCATGGCGACCATCAGATACGCGATTGCCGGCGGCGTCGCCGCCGAACCCAGATTCAAGCCGCAGCTGAGAAGTCCCTGCGCGAAACTCCACTGTCGCCGCGGAAACCAGGATTCGGTCGCCCCTGCGGTTGCCGGGAACACCGGTGCCTGGGCGGCACCGAGCAGCAACTGCGACAGCAGCAGCACGATGAAAGCGGCGGTGCCTACAAACATCGCGGGCGCGGCGACCGTGGTCACTGTCGCGGTCAGCCCAAGGATGCTGCAGGCCACGAGGGTCAGCCGCGCTCCGAATCTCTGCCCGACCCAGCCGCCCGGAGCCTGCAGCGCGGCGTAGCTCGCCAGGAATGCCGTGAAGAGCCAGCCCACCTGTACCTGGCTCAGGTCGAGCTCGGACATCATTCGATCCGCGGCGACTCCGATGCTCGTGCGTTCGACGTAGGCGAAAAACGAGAAGCCGAACAGGCCTGCGAGCATCGCCCAGCGAACCGGCACGGGTCGGGGTCTGGCAGGGCCCGCGGCGTTCGGCATCGCCTTCGGCCGGTGCGACGAATCGATCATCGGGCCGGTGCGACGTTCGAATGCCTGGGTGATCCTGCAATGCGGCCAGGAGTGGACAACTCGCCGGATCGGAGTTATCGACCCTCGCTTCCGTCGTCGGGCATGAACTCGCAAAGCAGTCGATGGAAGTGGTGCGTGCACCGCTCCCGGGTCGGAGAATAGCGGCCTTTCGAGTACAGGCTGGAGCGCAGGCCGCGCTGGACAGCGACCACGATGGCCTCGTCCTCAAGCTCGACCTGGTCCAGCGCGCCGCCGACGCCTGAACCGAGCTGGCTCCCGTCTCGGACGAAGCCCCGGAAGCAGACGCGTGTGCGTGCCGGCCCCAGCGGCACGACGAGGTTCAGTGACAGGCCCCAGGGGTAGAAGTTGAGCATCAGGTTGGGGAAGATCCAGAAGTAGTAGGCCGCGATGCGACGACCGTGGTCCGGGCTGGACGGCGGCAAATCGAAGGCCGGCGCCCCTTCGCGCGCCGGCCCGAGTTGGAGATTGGCATAGCGGTACAGCTCATCGCTGTAGCCGTCCATGTCCAACAGCTTCGACAGCGATGGATGGACGAACGGCACGTGCAGCCCTTCGAGGTAGTTCTCGACGTAAAGAGCCCAGTTCGCATCGAATTCGTAGTCGCGGCTGAGGTGTCCTGCGGGGACGTACTCGTCGACTGCAAGCCAGGCCAGCCTTGAACGCACGTCGCCGAGAAAAGCCTCGAGCGGCGCCGCAGCCGCCAGCGACACGAAGCCGAGTGGCCCCCAGGAGCCCAGCGGCAGCTCGGGCAGGTCGTCGCGGCGCGACGGGAAATCCCGGGCATGCTCGAACGCCGGCATGAACATCATCCGGCCCGCGAGGTCGAAGCGCCGCGAGTGATAGCCGCAGCGGATCTGCTCGGCCCGGCAGGACTCATGAACCAGCAGGTTGCCGCGGTGCGTGCAGACGTTCGACAGGCAGCGGAGCACCCCGGCCCGGTCGCGCGCGAGCAGCAGCGACTCGTCGAGGTACCCGGGTAGCAGGTCCCGGGGCGACAGGGACCCAGGCGACGCAACGTCGGCAAGATCGCCGATCCACTGCCAGCTGCGCGCAAAAATGCGCTCGCGCGAGCGAGCGAACACCGATTCGTCGAGGTAGAAGCGCTTGTCGAGCGTGGAAGCGATCCGGATGTCCGGGTCAACCTGGAAGGTGGGCGAGGAAGTCGTCATGGTGTCATCCCGCGCCGAGGCCCTTGTGACGGAAGCGATCGACCCGACGTGCTTTCGATTCTGGCACACCATCCGTCCTGCACGGGGTTCCGCGGGGAGTCTATTTGATATCTCAGGGGACCTTTAGCTTTACCTGCAGCTCCTGATGCGGGTAGTCGATGATCAGGGCATCGAGAAGCCCCAAAATGTCCATGCCAATCATCACCGTCGGTCTCGAGATCATCTTCCAGCGCTGAAAGATATAGATGTCCGCCACCGTAATCTGCGTCATACCCACTCTCAGATCGCCGAGCATGAGCGGCGGCGTTGAGACCAGATCGCCGCGCTGAACGTCGAGCGTGACGCCAGTGATCTCGGATGCGCCGCGATCCGGCTGGTGGATGCGACGTCGCAGCGCCTCGCCGAGCGCGGCATTGGCGATCGAACTTTGACCGCCTGTGTCGACAATGGCCTGTACCGGGAGCGAGCCGAAGCGCGCGTCGCTGATGATTATGAGGCCGCCTACGATCTGCACCGGAAGCGTGACGAAGCCGCGAGGGTGGCGCTCGCCATGCGACCGCGAGATCGTGATGCTGTCGTGCCGGAAGTCGATGAAGATCCTTTTGTCGAGCAGCCCGTCGGTACCGAGAACACCCTCGGCGCCGCCGAAAGCGTCCGCGATGATCGGAAGCCGTGCCGGACGCAACTCCAGGTCGCCCACGACGAAGCTCTCGACCGTGACCGCAGAAACCTCGAGCTCTCCAGTGACGCCCAGGAGCATGACGGTTGCCGCGTTCGACAGGTCGATCCCGAGCGCGGCCGCGACGGAGGCATTGATCGCCGAACGGCTGGCGCCGGTGTCGAGCACAAGGCGAAACGGCCCTCGGTCGTTGATCAGCACGGGAGCCCAGATGCGGCCGATCCGGTCCCACCGCGTCGGCGCAACGTAGCGAGGCTCAGGTGCTTCGACGATCACCTGAGGCAGCGCTGGCGCAGTGGCTTCGGACTCGCCCGCTGGTTCATCCGCGCGGGCTGGAGCCATTACCGCGATCAAAGCAGCGGCGACCGCAGCGAGCTTCCAGCCGCGGTGGCGTTCGGGCCGCTTCATGTTCGCATCCGCGCGCTGTCGACGGCAGACGGGGATCGGCGCTTGGCGTCGTTCGGCAGGGGCAGCGACGCTTGGCTGCGTACCAATATACTCCGCGGCAACACCGGCCCGCGGCGGGGGAAGAGCCGATCTAGGGCATCAACTGCGCACGAGCATATCCGAAGCGGGCCGCGAGCTCAGGAACCTCCTGCGGAACGAGTGGCCCGGCGGCAGCGAACCTCCCAGTTTGAGAAGCGCAGCCCGGCCGAGCACTCGATGGTGCTGGGCCGATTCCTCGTCGCCGGCAAGTTCGAAAAGCTCCGTCGCGGCCCCGTGAACCCGCCAAGCGGCCAGCGGAACCTCGAGGTCGCCGATCGTCGACAGCGCTTCGCCGACGCACCCATGAGCTCGCGCCAAATCGCGCTGGCCAATCGCGATCCGTGCCCGGGTCTCCAACGCCAGGGCGCGCCAGGTCGCCTCCGGTCGATGCGCGCTCAGGGCCAGCATCTCATCAGCGTGGTGGCTCGCCCGGTCCACATCGGCGCGCGCGATCCAGAGCTGCGCGAGCGCCCATTCGGCGGCGATCCGCCAGTACCAGTTCAAGACCACGGGATTTTCCAGCATCTGTTGCCGCGCCGCCTCGAGATGCGCGAGCGCCGGTTCGTACTGTCCGAGGCCTGCCTCGGCCGCACCCAGCGTGATGAGCCTGATCCGCTCCTCGGCCGGAAGAAATGCGGTCGGAAAGTTTTCGTCGATGTTGCCATCGCCGTCCAGCCCGGGCGCCGCGATTTCACAAGTATCGCGTGCGAGTTCGAACTCGTGAGCGATCACTTGGCCCCAGGCGCGATAAAGGCGCAGCGTATTGGCCAGGTACAGGGCTCGGTTCCTTTCGAGCAGCGTGATCTCCTCCTCGAACTCGCGATCGGCTGTCGTCCATTCGCCCAGGAAAACGGCGCTCCATGGCCGCGTCAATTGATAGGTCCCCCAGTATCCGAGGCTCAGATTCAGGTCGGGCGACTCGATCGAATCTTTCAGAAGAACGGAGCTCTCCCGTTCGATCTGTTCCCGACTGGCTCGATAGCGCGAGGACATGAACCAGATCAACGCCTGCTCGAGCCGATACCAGGCGACGGAGCGCCGGTCTGCTGACGCTTCGATCGTGACGCCACACTCGCGGCAGATCGCCGCGCTCTCGTCGTTCCATCCTCCCAGCCAGAGCCGCCAGAAATGACAATTCGCCTGGATGATCGAACGAACGACCGGGTCGGTTTGGTGCCGGTTCAAATCGATGGCGCTGGAGACGACGCGTTCGCTTCGCGACAGGCTGTGCCACGACGCCGGATAGGCCTGGCCCATCAAGGCACGTGCCTGCAGGTCTGTCATGCCGTAGCGCTGCGCTTTCTGCGCGAGGGCTTACGCCAATGTGACTCGACGGCTGCAGGAGCAGCGTCTCCAGTCGCTCACCGATGCTCCGGTGCAGTTTCGTCCGCTGTCGCGGCGACTGCCGCTGGTACAAGACCTCGCGGTACAGTCCGTGGACGAATTCATACCGGGGGGAGCCGCTGCCGTCCGGGAACTGCCGACAGTCCACCGGGCGCACGATCCGATAGCGGCGCGCCAGGCTGGCGTACAGATCTTCGAAGTGGTCCGGATATACGCCCACCGCAGTGGCGCTGATGCTGACCGAGAAAACGGCGCCGGCCACGCTCGCCACTTCGAGGGCTCGCTGTTCCTCGACGCTCAGGCGTTCGATCTGGGTTTCGATCATCTGGCGCAGATTTTCCGGCACCCCGACTTTGATGGTCTCCAGGGAAGCCGTGAGCTGCCAGGTTCCGCCCTCGCGCGAGATCAGACCCCGCCGCGTCAGGTGGTCAAGGGCCACTGTCATGAACAGGGGGTTGCCGCCCGAGTTGTGGTGGATAAGGCCGGCCAGTCCCTGCGGCAGGCCGGCTCCACGGGCCCCGCCAGCCAGGTACTCGGTGACTTCCGCTTCCGTAAGGGGGTCGAGCGCGATCTCGTGACACAACCCGCGCACCAGAAGGTCCCGTTTCAGCGCCCTCAGCGGGTGGTCGGAAGGCATCATCTCGTCCGAGCGATTGGTGGCGACCAGCATCAACCTGGCGGGCGCGCGTTTGCGTGCCAGCGCTGATAGGAGATCGACCGTCGAGTGGTCCACCCATTGCAGATCCTCGAATACCAGGAGCAGCGGGCCGGTCGCGGTGATCGTCTCCAGCGCATCGCCGATTTCGCGCAGCATCCGCTGGCGCGTGGCCCCTAGGAGCTCCCGCTGCAGCGTCTCTCGATGCTCGCGCTTGAGCAGCGCCGGAAACTGCACCAGCCAGGTCGGGGCTTGCCAGGCGAGGGTATCGACGATGGACTCGCCTCCCGGACCGCGGCACAGCTGACCCAGCGCTTCCAGCATCGGGTAGTAGCCCTCCTGGGAGCCGAACCCCTCGACGCACTGCCCTGATGCAACTCGCAGGGCAAGCACCTGCGCCGCTGCCCGGCGCCGGAATTCGTCCACCAGGGCTGTCTTGCCGATGCCGGGCTCGCCGGTGACGGACACGAACTGCCGTTGTCCGCGGCACGCCTGGGCCAGGTAATCGCGCAGAGCAGCCAGCGCCGCGCTTCTTCCGACCAAGCGGGGCGGCGCCGACTCGGTTTCGGACGCAAGATCAGTCGCGGCGCCCGGGCTGACCGGCGCGATGAACCGATAACCGCGGCGGGGTAGGGTCTCGATGAAGCGCGGATTCCTGGGATCGTCTCCGAGGGCCTTGCGAACTTCCAGCACGTGGTGCTTCAGGACCTCAGGCTGAACGTACGACTGCGGCCAGAGCGCATCGAGAAGCTCGCTCTGCCTGACCAGGCGGCCTGCATGCTGCACCAGATATCGAAGTACTCCGAACGCCTTGGGCGTCAACAAGACGCGCTCGTCGTCTCCCGAATCACAGAGACGCCACAGACACTGGTTGATCTCATCGAGCCTGAAGTGCAGGAATTCCTTGGCCTCCACGGTCTTTACGCCTTCTTATGCGGCGGTTCCTCGCTGGCCGCTCCTGGGGCCTTCAGCGAGCGTGCGACCGAACGGCCGCCGCGCGGATGCGGTTTCGCATCGATCGTCCTGAACTCGTCCGCTGCTACGCTGCTTAGGACGTCCTGCTGGCCCGCTTCGCCCTGGCTGACTTCCCGGAGGCTTTCGACGCGGGGAAGGGCTTGGAGCGCAGACGAAGCAGCGCAACCAGCGCCTCCTCCTGCTCGCGGGCGAAGCCTTCCAGTGGGCGCTTGCCCGCAAGCATCGCGCTGGCTCCCGACAGCACCCAGCACAATCCCGTCCCCCAGCATACGACAGTATCCGCATCGGCGGAATCCAGCACGCCCTGTGCCACCAGCCGCTCGATCTCGCGACAAAGCGCCGCGCACAGACGACCGGTCGCGAGTCCCGGCAGTTCCGTGCGCACGAGGATTGGCTTTTTGCCGATCGAGGCATAAAACGAAAGCGCCCGGCGAACCGCCTGCGGGGAGGTCTTTTCGCCGGCGGCGATTTCGACCAGCGGCATTAGGTGCGGAGGATCCATGGAGTGCGCCGTGACGCAGCGCTCCGGATGCCCGCAGGCCGACTGTATTGCGCTGATCGCCAAGCCTGACGAGCTCGAAGCGATGATGGAGTCGGCCGGGGCGGAGCGGTCTATCTCCGCCACGAGTTCAATCTTTCGGTCCTGGTCTTCGGGGCCGCATTCCTGGATGAAGTCGGCTTCCGAGACGGCTGCCGCGAGGTTCGGCTTGAAGCACAGGTGTTCGGGTGAGCCTTGCGGCGAGATGCCGAGGGCTTTCAGCGCGGGCCAGGCCGTGTCGATCGCCTGGCGCAGGCTCGCCTCCGCCCCGGGCTCCGGATCCGTGGCGATCACGTCGAACCCGCGTGCAAGGTAGAACGCCGCCCACCTTGCTCCGACCGCTCCCGTGCCGACGATGGCTACCCGCCGTATCGGCCCATCCGACGCCATGACTGAAGTGTTCGGTTGTTGTCGTTATTGGATCAGAGGGATGCGCCCGGCGAGCTCGTAGCGGACGACGGCGCGGATCTTGGTCTCGATCTGCAGATAGCGCGCGACCTTTGCACCTGGCAGCACCTCCGACAGCTTTGGAACGTACGACCGGTCCATTTTGGCTTCGTCCTGCTGGATGTCGAGATACTCGGCGATCAGATGCTTCGCGAGGTCGTTCGGGATAGGGCCTGCGTTGTAAGCGTCGGCATACGCGCTGATCACTTTCAGAATGCGGCCGTCAACCCCTTCGAGATCTTTCTGATAGGCGTCGTAGATCGGCCAGAACCCCTTCGCCTCGGCGTCGGTGAGATGCAGGTTGACGTCCACCAGCAGCTTTTTGTCGGCCTTGACCTTCTGGGCCAGGATCTGCATGTCAGTTTCGGTAGGCGCCGTCTGGCCCATCGCGGGCAGGGTGAGGGTGCCAATCAGAGCGAGCGCTCCAGCTAAAAGAAGCCTCATGGATGATTTCCTTCAATAAGGGTGACTCTTCTTTGATACATCTTGCAGGGGTGCGACCAGACTGCGCGCTCGCGGCGATCAGTGTGAAGCAGCGTTTGCCACAAGGCTTTCGCAAGCTTGCGCGCTTTTCGCTCGATAGTTGATTTCGTGAGCAGCTACGACGCGGGTTGGGATCACTCTACCGTAACGCAATTCAAACAAAAAAAGGACCTGTCGCTCACGATTCCACGAGCGATTCAATCTAGCCTCGACTCATTGCTGGGCGCCGCAACTTCGATCCAAGGCGCGCGCCGACAACCACTGAAAACTGCGAGGTTGGGCTATGAGTTTCTTGTGCGGCTACCGCATCGGACGCATTTGCCTTCACATCATCGCCATGATCGGTGACCACCAGGTCATGTGGCACTTGGCAGGGATCATGCGTGAGTTATTGTTGTCGCACTGAAACCTCTACGAGGCGGGCTGCGAGGTCAGGAATCGCTTTCGAAACGCGTGGCCGGGCGGCAGCGAACGCTCGAGTCTGAGGGTCGCGGAACTGCAGAAACTGCATGGGCCTTACCTCGTCCGAGCCTTGGGCGGACACCGGGCCTTGCAATCGCAAGTATCCGCTAAATCGGAGACGTCTCCGCAAGCTCTGCGGGTCACGCTTCGTCGCCAATGTCCTTGTAAGTATTTCCTCGGTAGGTATTGCCGTGTCGACGTGATCTGGCGGGGGCCTTCGCCGGGGCGGTGGACCTGGAACGCAGACGAAGCAGCGCAACCAACGCTGCCTCGTGCTCGGATTGAACGTCGGCGGGAAAGCGGGATCGATGGTGCCACTGCTGTCCCATCCAGGAGCAATCGTTTCACACGCATCACGCGCCCTCTCGAACTCGTGGGCGATCACCCACCCCCACGCGCGAAGCAGCCGCAGCGTATTGGCGAGGTACAAAGCGCGGTTGCGCTCGAGTACGGAGATTGCCTCTTCGAACTCGTCCTCGGCTGTTGTCCACTCGCCGAGGAAGAAAGCGCTCCAGGGCCGCACCAGCTGATAGGCCCCCCAGTAGGCGAGGCCCAGGTTCAGACTCAAGTCCGACACCTCCGTCGATCCGTCGAAAAGGACGGGAATTCCCAGCTCGACCTGGCGCCGGCTCTCGCGATAGCGCGACGCCATGAACTGGACGCAGGTGTTCTCGAGGCGATACCAGGCGAGCACGCGCCGGTCAG
>VBCK01000161.1 GCA_005882215.1 Betaproteobacteria bacterium
ACCACACCTACTACACGCAGGTCAACATGACCCGGACGATCGAGCAGATCCTCGGGCTGACGCCGATGAACCAGTTCGACCTGGTGGCGTCGCCGATGCGGACCGCCTTCGTCAAGGGCAAGCCGCCGAAGTCCAACTTCGATCCGGTCACCCACCTGTCGAACGAGATCCCGCTGGATCTAGACAGCAGCGGCAATACGATCGCGGCGAAGACGTCGGGCACGACCGTCGCATCGAGCGCCTCGAGCAGCAATGCGGTGGCGCGCCTGAAGGCGGCCTGGGTTCAGAAGAAGCGGGAGATCTTCGCCGGCAAGCTGACCAAGCCCGACTCCGAAGACCCGAACATCGTCAACCATCTGAACTGGTACGAGGCGACCGGGTTTACTCGGGCCTTCCCCGGCGAGAATAGGGTGATGCACCCGAGCGAGTTCAAGATCAGCTCGGCACCTCGCATCGCCGACCTCGACGACTAAGTCAAGTTCCAGCGACAACGGCCCTCTCCCCGATGACCGGGGAGAGGGTTTTCTTCGTGCTGCGATCCAGGGTTCCCTGCGGGAACGAAGTGTTCTCTGCGACCCAACCGGCTCCATCAGCCGCGGAAGATCTTGCCGAGCTCTCGCCGGTCGCGCTTGGTTGGCCTGCCCTTGATCGATTGCACCGGTTCGGCAGCACGTTGTTCGTTGCGCCGCTTGCGGCGTGCGATGCTCTCTGCAGTCTCCAGATACAGCTCGCGCGCGACACTCGCAGGGCCACGTTGCGTCGATAATGCCCGTATCACGACCTGCAACCTCTGGTCGCCGACCTGAACGTCGAGCAGGTCGCCGACCCTTGCTTCGCGCGCGGGCTTTATCCGCTCGCCCTCGATGCGTATGCGGCCCAGATCGATCGCCTGGCTGGCCAGCGAGCGCGTCTTGAAAAAGCGCGCTGCCCAGAGCCACTTGTCGAGACGAATTCGATCGGCATCGGCACTCATCCCGCAATGCTAAGAGACTTTGGGTGCTGGTGCGAACCGCACTGCAGGCTCAATTGCCCATCGTGCCCTGCGGAATCGCTGCCAGCTTTCGCAGATCGACCGACCCGTGCGCCGGATTGGAGAACTGCGTCAGCATGATGCGCGCCCACGGGGACGTGACAGTGCTCTCTCCACAGTCGTCGCCGTACGAGGTCGATGCCACTTCGCCGAGGGCGTCCAGCATTGCGGTCCCGAACGGCTGCACATCGGCGAAGCCCAACCTGCGCTTCATCTCGTGATTCGGCGTCATGCTGACGCCGGCTTCCGTCAGCACATAGGTATCCATGTACTGATGCTGCGGCATCAGGGGAATGCCCTCGACATCGAGGAAGGCGCTCAGGCTGTCATCCTTAAACGGGAACGGCAATCCGCCCCAGAAGGGGTTGAACAAGCCGTCCCAGTGATTCGGGATATACACCTTCGGATGAATGACCGGCACGATCAGCTGAGCCACAGCCAGTCCACCGGTACCGATCCAGGCGTCCACGCTGGTCAGACCGGCATCGGCCATTGCAGCCTTCAGATTGGCCAGAGGTGCACCGTAGTTCACTCCATCGACGATGATGTCTTTGTCGAGATCGTAGGCGCTGGCCGAATTCTGGACGAAAAAGCTGGTGGTGGCGCCGCGATGCCGAACGGTGAACAGGAAGGCCCGACCGCCCCCACCATTGGGATAGTCCTCTCCAACGCCGCCGCGGAAACCGCCGAGCACAGGATCGGGTGTGGGTGGCGCCGAAAGCTCGCGGGCGAAGTGCTGAATCGGGTTTGTATTGTTGCCACTGTGATTGAATCGCACGACACGCACGGTCACCCCGTTGCCGAGATCCAGACGCTCGCCGCCGAGGATCACCTTGCAGCGCCCCGCCGGAAGATTTTGAGAGGTCGCCTGCAGACAGGTGGAAAGCCCGCCGATGATCGGCGCGCCAGTCAGCCTGGACCATGTGGGCGTATCCCAGCTGTGGTCGAAATGGCTATGCCCGGCCAGCAGGTAGTCCAGCTTGGCGTCCTCAAGTACGGCACCTACGACCCGCGACACCGCTGGGGTGTCCACCGAGCGCGGTCCCAAAGTCAGGCCGTAGATGTCACCAGGGTCCCCAGGAGGGGCGAAGAAAAAGGGAGGGCCCGGAAGGCGCGTGATGTACCCGTCCATCACAATCCTGAGGTCGCCGATCCGGAAATACCAGTTGGCGATCGACATCCAGGTCATTTCGACCTCGGGGCCACTGCCCGCCCGGTCATCCTCGGCCCGTGCTGGACCGATCCCGACGGCAAGGAACAAGGACAGGAAAAGCGCAGATGGAGCGCAAATATTTTTCATCTTTTCTCCTTGAGTATCGCCAGCGACTGGGGAAAGTCCGCGGGCATTCTGATGCGCTCGGCCAGACGTTCCGAGAGCTCACGTAGGGCTCTTAGGGCTTTGACGGCAACCTAGCACCAGCCGGCCTTGACTTCAAGCACCGTACCGGATCAAGCGACTGCCTGTTTTGAGTCCTGGTGATTTCGGTGCATTTCTTGACGCAACGACGCGGGGATGCGTCAGTAAGGCATTGATTGTTCGTAGATCGCAGGTCGCCGGCCAGGGCGTATCGCGAGCTCGACGGCGTAAACAGCCTAGACTCTGGGGAACTTGCGCTGTGCACGTCTAATGTGTGCCTATTCTGCAATCTGAGGAGTGATCGTCATGGCAAATCAATTCACGCCACCTGCGGACGTGAGATCGGTTCCACCGCAAATCGATGTCGGGTTGCGCCAATACATGCTGCACGTCTACAACTACATGGCCGGCGGCTTGGCACTTACCGGTATCGTCGCCTACATTGCTGCGATCGGCGGCCTGTACCAGGCAATATTTGGCACACCGCTTTTCTGGATTGTGCTCCTGGCGCCGTTAGGCCTCGTCTTCTTTCTAAGTTTTCGTATCGAAAAGATGAGCCTCGGTACCGCACAGCTCAGCTTCTGGGTCTATGCGGGCCTGGTGGGCTTGTCGCTCGCGGGTATCTTCCTCGTCTATACCGGCGCCAGCATCGCGCGTGTGTTCTTCATCACCGCGGGTACCTTTGGCTCGATGAGCCTGTACGGCTACACCACGAAAAGGGATCTCTCGCACTTCCGGTCGTTCCTCTTCATGGGGCTCATCGGCATCGTCATCGCAGGCCTCGTGAATGTGTTCATTGGTTCCACGGCGCTACAGCTGACGATATCTGTAATCGGCGTGATCGTCTTTGTCGGCCTCACTGCCTGGGATACGCAACGCATCAAGGCGATGTATGTTCAAGCCGACAGCGCGATCACGGCTGGCAAGAAGGCCATCATGGGCGCGCTCGCGCTTTATCTCGATTTCCTTAACCTCTTTCTGATGCTGATGCAACTGCTCGGCGACCGTCGCCGCTAGTGCAATGACGCGCTTCGAAAACGCCTGATTAAATATTCAGCGCGCGGCCCTCGACCGCCAGTGCCGCTTCGCGCGTCGCTTCGGACAGCGTTGGATGGGCGTGACAGACGCGCGCGATGTCCTCCGAGGACGCGTTGAACGCCATCGCCAGCACGGCTTCGGCGATCAGTTCGGAGGCCATGGGCCCGACGACGTGCACGCCCAGCACGCGGTCGGTCTGTGCGTCGGCCACGATTTTTGCCAGGCCGGCGGTGTCTCCCATCGCGCGGGCGCGGCCGTTGGCGGCAAACGGGAAGGTGCCGGCCCGGTACGGCTGGCCGGATGCCTTCAGCTGCTGCTCGGTCCGACCCACCCAGGCGATCTCGGGCGCCGTGTAGATCACCCACGGAATCGTGTCCAGGTCCACGTGGCCGTGCTGCCCCGCGATCGTCTCGGCAACCGCCACCGCCTCTTCCTCGGCTTTGTGCGCAAGCATCGGCCCGCGCACCACGTCGCCGATCGCCCACACACCCGGAACAGCAGTGCGGCAGTTCGCGTCGACCTCGATGAAGCCGCGATCGTCGAGCTTGAGGCCGACTGCCGGTCCATTCAGTCCCTCGGTATTGGGCAGCCGCCCGATCGACACGATCAGTTTGTCGCACTCCAGCGCCTGCGCCTCCTTGTTCGAATCCAGATAGCGCACCTTGATCGCGCCGGCGGGCACGTCGACGCCCTCGATGTCGACGCCGAGCTGGATCTTCAGGCCCTGGCGGGTGAACTGCTTGAGTGCCTCGCGCGCGATCTGCTCGTCGGCCGCCGGCAGGAACGCCGGCAACGCCTCCAGCAGCGTCACCTCCGAGCCCAGGCGCCGCCACACGGAGCCGAGCTCGAGGCCGACCACGCCCGCGCCGATCACGCCGAGCCGGCGCGGCACCTGCGGGATGGCCAGCGCGCCGTCGTTGGACAGCACCCGCGTTTCGTCGAAGGCCAGGCCGGGCAGCGGGCGCGCGACCGACCCAGTGGCAACTATCACGTGCGGGGCCGACAGCACCGTGTTGGCGGCGTCCGCCACCGCGATTCGATAACCGTCGGGGCTGCGGGCCTCGAACCGGCCCTGTCCGTGAAAGAACGTGATCTTGTTCTTCTTGAACAGGTACAGGATTCCCTCGTTGTTCTGGCGCACGACGGTCGCTTTGCGCGCCAGCATTTTTTCCACGTCGATCGCGACCGATTCGATCCGGATGCCGTGATCGCCGAAGTGGCGCTTGGCATTCTCGAAATTCTCCGACGAGTGCAGCAGCGCCTTGGACGGGATGCAGCCGATGTTGGTGCAGGTGCCCCCCGGCGCGGGCCCTCCCTTGTCATTGCGCCAGTCATCCACGCACGCCACGCGCAGGCCCAGCTGGGCGGCACGGATCGCGGCCGTGTAGCCGCCCGGCCCTGCGCCGATCACGGCCACGTCGAATAAGGTTTCGGCAGCCATCGTTCGGGCCGCTCACACTTCCAGCAGCAGGCGGGCAGGATCCTCCAGCGCTTCCTTGATCGCAACCAGCGACAACACGGCCTCCCGGCCGTCGATGATCCGATGGTCGTACGACAGAGCCAGGTAATTGACGGGCCGGATCACGATCTGTCCGTCCTCGACCACGGGACGATCCCGCGTCGCGTGCACGCCCAGGATCGCCGACTGTGGCGGGTTGATGATCGGGGTCGACAGCATCGACCCGAACACACCGCCGTTGGATATCGAAAAGGTGCCGCCGGTGAGCTCATCGATCGCCAACTTCCCTTGGGTCGCCCGCGTGCCATAGTCGGCGATGCGCCGCTCGATTTCGGCGAAGCTGAGCTGATCGGCATCGCGCAGGATCGGCACCACCAGCCCGCGCGGAGATCCCACCGCGATACCGATGTCGAAATAACCGTGATAGACGATGTCGGAGCCGTCCACCGAGGCGTTCAGGACCGGATACTTCTTCAGCGCCGATACGGCGGCTTTGACGAAGAACGACATGAAGCCGAGCTTCACGCCGTGTTCCTTCTCGAAACGCTCCTTGTAGCGACCCCGCAACTCGATCAGCGGCCCCATGTTCACTTCATTGAACGTCGTCAGAATGGCCGCGGTCGACTGCGACTGCACCAGGCGCTCGGCCACCCGCTGGCGCAAGCGCGACATCGGGACCCGCTGCTCCGGCCGTCCGCTCAGCAGCGCCGTGTCGATCGGAGCCTTCACGTCGGGCAGCGCCGGACGCGCCGCCTCCGCCAAGGCTCCGGCGGCCTTGGCCGCCGTAGCCGCGGCAGGAGCCGCGGCGAAGGCGGCCGGCTGCAGCGCCGACAACACGTCGCCTTTGGTGATGCGACCGTCGCGCCCGGTACCGACCACCTGCGAAGCCGCAAGGCCCGCGTCGGCCAGCCGCTTGGCCGCGGCCGGCATCGGGGCGGCCGCCTTCGCCGCGGCCGCCTGCGCCAAGGCTCCGGCGGCCAAGGCTCCCGGTGCCGCGGCTTCGGCGGCCAAGGCCGCCGGCGCCGTCGCAGCCAGAGCGGCTGGGGCCGTCGCGGCGGCCGGCTTGCCCGCCGCAGCCTTGGCGGAGGCGGGATCGATCATCGCGATCACTTCGCCCGCCACGACTGTGCTGCCATCGGGCTTGACGATTTGCGCCAGCGTGCCAGCCGCCGGAGCCGGCACTTCCAGGACCACCTTGTCGGTCTCGACCTCGATCAACACTTCGTCGAGCTCGACGCGCTCGCCCGCCTTCTTCTTCCACTGCAGCAGCGTCGCTTCGGAAACCGACTCGGACAGCTGCGGAACCTTGACTTCTACCATCGAGATTTTCCTGTGTTCGGATCGAATCGGCTCAACGGTGCAGCACCAGGCCCTTGAGCTTGGCGAACGCCGCATCGATCAGCGCCTTCTGCTGCTCGATGTGCTTCGCGTAGTAGCCGACCGCCGGCGAAGCCGAGGCCGGGCGCCCGGCGTAGCCAAGCTTGTGCTGATCGCTCATCTCCTCCAACAGGTGATGCTGCACGTAGAACCACGCACCCATGTTCTGCGGCTCGTCCTGGCACCAGACGACGTCGGTCAGATTGGGCAGGCGCTTGAATTCGGCAGTGAGCGCCTTGTGCGGGAACGGATACAGCTGTTCGACCCGGATCAGCGCCGTATCGTCGGCCTTTCGTTCTTCGCGCTCGGTCTTCAGCTCGTAGTACACCTTGCCCGAACACAAGATCGCACGCCGCACTTTCTGAGGGTCGCTCAGCGAGGCGTCGGGAATCACGGTGCGGAACTCGCCGCGCGCCAGGTCCACCAGCTCGGAGGCAGCGTCCTTGTGCCGCAGCAGGGATTTGGGCGACATGATCACCAGGGGCTTGCGGAACATCCGGATCATCTGGCGCCGCAGCAGGTGGAATATCTGCGCCGCGGTGGTCGGCTGCACGACCTGCAGGTTGTTGTCGGCCGACAACTGCAGGAAGCGTTCCAGCCGCGCGGACGAATGTTCCGGACCCTGCCCTTCGTAGCCGTGCGGCAGCATCAGCACCAGGCCCGACTGGCGTCCCCACTTGACTTCGCCCGACGCGATGAACTGGTCGATCACAACCTGGGCGCCGTTGACGAAGTCGCCGAACTGGGCCTCCCAGATCACCAGCGCATTGGGCGCGGCGCTGGAAAAACCGTACTCGAAGCCGAGCACGGCCTCTTCGGACAGCACCGAATCGATCACCGTGAACGGGGCCTGCTTATCGAGAACGTTTTGCAGCGGAACATAGGTCCCGACGTCCCACTTTTCGCGATTCTGGTCGTGCAGCACCGCGTGCCGATGCGAAAAAGTGCCGCGCCCGGAATCCTGGCCAGTGATGCGCACCGGATAGCCGCTGGCGACCAGCGAAGCAAAAGACAGGTGCTCGGCCATGCCCCAGTCGATCGGAATCTTGCCCGCGCCCATGCTGCGGCGGTCCGCGATCACCTTTTCGACCAGCGGATGCAGCTTGAAATTGTCGGGAACGGTCGTGATCCGCTGAGCCAGCCGCTTCAGCTCCGCAACCGGAATCGCGGTGTCCGCGCTGTCGGTCCACTTGCGGTTCAGATACGGCGACCAGTCGACCGCGTACTGGCTCTTGAAGTTGGTCAGAACCGGATCGAGCGTCTGTCGGCCCTGGTCCAGCGCCAGCCGATAGGCGCGCGTCATCGCCTCGGGTTCGTCCGAAGCCGCCGTGCCCTGCGTGACCAGCTTGTCCGCATACAGCTTGCGCACGCCGGGATGCGTGCCGATCTTCTTGTACATCAAGGGTTGCGTGACGGCGGGCGTGTCCTGCTCGTTGTGTCCGAGGCGCCGGAAACAGACGATATCCAGCACCACGTCCATCCCGAACTCCTGCCGGAAGTCCATCGCGATGCCGGTGGCGAGCACCACCGCTTCGGGGTCGTCGCCGTTCACGTGCAGAACCGGGGCCTCGATCATCTTGACCACGTCCGAGCAGTACAGCGACGAGCGCGAATCGCGCGGATCGGAGGTCGTGAAACCGATCTGATTGTTGATCACGATGTGCACGGTTCCGCCGGTGCCGTAGCCGCGCGTCTGGGCCAGCGACAGCGTCTCCATCACGACGCCCTGACCCGCGAACGAGGCATCGCCGTGCACCAGCACCGGCAACACCTTTTCTCCGCGATGGTCGCCGCGACGCTCCTGCCGCGCGCGCACCGAGCCTTCTACCACCGGGTTGACGATCTCCAGGTGCGACGGGTTGAATGCAAGCGACAGGTGAACCGGCCCGCCCGGCGTCGATACGTCGCTGGAAAAGCCCAGGTGATACTTGACGTCGCCGGCCGGCAGCTCGATGGCCGCCTTGCCCTCGAACTCGGCGAACAGCTCCGTCGGGGTCTTGCCCAATGTGTTCACCAGCACGTTCACGCGTCCCCGATGCGCCATTCCGATCACGATCTCTTCAACACCCGATTCGCCGGCGCGCTGGATCAACTCGTCCATCGCGGCGATGAAGCTTTCCCCGCCTTCGAGCGAAAAGCGCTTCTGGCCGACATACTTGGTGTGCAGGTAACGCTCCAGCCCCTCGGCGGCCGTCAATCGGTTCAGGATGTGGCGCTTTTTTTCCTGCAGGAAGTTCGGAGTCGAGCGGATCGATTCGAGCCGCTGCTGCAACCAGCGCTTCTGCGCCGGGTCCGCGATGTACATGAACTCGGGGCCGATCGTCCCGCAATAGGTCTGGCGCAGCGCCTTGACGATATCCCGCAAGGTCATCTGTTCCTGGCCGAAGTAGGTGTTGGCCGCCGAGAACTCGGTGTCCATGTCCGCTTCGTTCAGGTCGTAGAACCCCGGTTCCAGCTCCGGGATCTTGGGGCGCTCCTGCCGCTTCAGCGGATCCAGGTCGGCCCAACGGCTGCCCAGGAAACGGTAGGCCGCGATGATCGACTGGACATGGACCTGCTTGCGGGCGACCGACAGGTCGGTCGGCGCCACCGACGGGCGCAGCGTTCCTGCCTTCGCACGCAGCGCGAACGACTCTACGATCGGGGCGTGCGCCACATCCGGCGTGGACGACTTGCCGTCAGCCGCCGGAACCAGCTGCATCTGGTCGAAGTAGGCGCGCCAGCGGTCGGGAACGGAGCCGGGATTGTCGAGGTAGCGCTCGTACAGCTCCTCGACATAGGGCGCATTGCCCCCGAACAGGTACGAATTGACCTGGAACTGTCGCATCATCGCGTCGGCCCTTTCAAACGAGTTTCTCGTCAGAATCCGTCGGGGGCTCGCGCCCGAGCCGCCCCGCCGCCTCGCGCCGGATTCCGACGCTCCGCAGTCCGCGCTCCCGATCGGCGCCGGCCCTTGGGCCTGCGATCACGAAGGCGCGTCATGGTAGCACTGCCGCTGAAGCCCTCGAGACGAACGCCGGCCGCTGCCTTTACTTGGCCGGTGTGACGTCGCGCTTGACGTGGCCACTGTACAGCTGGCGCGGCCGGCCGATCTTGTATTCCGGATCCGCCAGCATCTCGTTGAGCTGGGCGATCCAGCCGACCGTGCGCGCCAGCGCGAAGATCGCGGTGAACAGCGACACCGGAATGCCGATCGCCTTCTGCACGATCCCCGAATAGAAGTCGACGTTCGGATACAGTTTGCGCGATACGAAATAGTCGTCCTCCAGCGCGATCTTCTCCAGGCCCATCGCCAGCTTGAACAGCGGATCCTCGTGCAGCCCGAGCTCGCTGAGTACCTCGTGACAGGTTTCCCTCATCAGCCGGGCGCGCGGGTCGTAGTTCTTGTAGACGCGGTGCCCGAATCCCATCAGCCGGACATTGGAGTTCTTGTCCTTGACCTTGGCGATGAACTCGCCGATCTTGGCCAGTCCGCCCTGCGCCTGCAGCTCGTAGAGCATCGCGAGCGCCGCCTCGTTGGCGCCGCCATGAGCCGGACCCCACAGGCACGCGACGCCCGCCGCGATCGCCGCGAACGGATTCGTTCCCGAGGAGGCGCACAGCCGCACGGTGGACGTCGATGCGTTCTGTTCGTGGTCCGCGTGCAGGATGAAGATCCGGTCCAGCGCCCGCACCAGCACCGGGTTGACGTGGTAATCCTCGCACGGCGTGGCGAACATCATGTGCATGAAGTTGGCCGCGTACGAAAGCTCGTTGCGCGGATACATGTACGGCTGCCCCATCGCGTACTTGTAGGCCATCGCCACCAGGGTCGGCATCTTGGCGATCATCCGGATCGCGGAGATCTCCCGCTGCGCGGGGTCGTGCACGTTGATCGAGTCCGGGTAGAACGCCGACATCGCCCCGACCAGGCCGGTCAGGACCGACATCGGATGGGCATCGCGCCGGAACCCGCGCATGAAGAACTGCATCTGCTCGTGCACCATCGTGTGGCGCGAAACCAGAGCGACGAATTCCTTGCGCTGCTTCGAATCGGGCAGCTCCCCGTACAGGATCAGGTAACAGACTTCCAGGAAGTTGCAGTGCGTGGCCAGCTGCTCGATCGGATAGCCCCGATACAGCAGCTCTCCGCGGTCGCCGTCGATGAATGTGATCGACGAATTGCACGCAGCGGTCGACAGGAAACCCGGGTCGTAGGTGAACTTGCCGGTTCGCGAGTACAGCGCCCGAATGTCGATCACGTCGGGGCCGATGGAGCCTTTGTAGATCGGCAGCTCGATGGGCGCCGTGCCGTCGCTGAAGGTCAGCGTTGCTTTGTGTTCGGACGCGTTCAATGCCATCGTCAGGCTCCAGGGTTGCGGGGTGAGGTGCAGGGGGTCCGTGCCGGTTCAAGGCGTACCGCTTGCAGCCGCAGCAGGACATCTCGAACCGGCTGGCTGTCCAACGCACCGGCCGGCTGCCAGTGCCCGAGCAGCAGGTCGAACAGTTCGGCCTCGGAAAGATCCAGCAGGCGCGCCAGCGCGTCGGCATCCGCCGGCTTCAGGGCGTCGCCCTGCTGGTCCAGGAAGCGTCCGATCAGAAGATCGTTCTCCAGCAGACCACGGCGCGCGCGCCAGCGCAGGCGACGCAGCGCCTCCGCGTCCGCTCGATCGGCCCGCCCGATGCAAGGATCCATCTCAGACAGCCCTGCGCATCATCAGTTCCTTGATCTTGCCGATAGCGCGAGTCGGATTGAGCCCCTTGGGACACACGTCCACGCAATTCATGATCGTGTGGCAGCGGAACAGACGGTAAGGGTCGTTCAGGTCGTCGAGCCGCTCCCCGGTCGCCTGGTCGCGGCTGTCGGCGATGAAGCGGTACGCCTGCAGCAGCCCGGCTGGACCCACGAACTTGTCCGGATTCCACCAGAAGCTCGGGCACGCCGTCGAGCAACACGCGCACAGGATGCATTCATACAGTCCGTCGAGTTCCTCGCGCTCGGCGGGCGATTGCAGCCGCTCGCGCTCGGGCGGCGGCGTCTCGTTGATCAGGAACGGTTTGATCGAATGGTACTGATCGAAGAAATGGCTCATGTCGACGATCAGGTCGCGCACCACCGGCAGCCCGGGAATCGGCCGCAGCACGATCGGATCCTTCAGCTCGCGCAGGTTGGTGACGCAGGCGAGGCCGTTGCGCCCGTTGATGTTGATCGCGTCGGAGCCGCACACGCCTTCGCGGCACGATCGGCGGAAGGCCAGGCTGTCGTCGACCTCGCCCTTGATCCGGATCATCGCATCCAGCAGCATCCGGTCGGTCGGCTGCAGACGGATCTCGTAGGACTGCATCCGGGGCCGCCCGTCGCGATCCGGATCGTAGCGATAGATCAGGAAACGCAGCGTGCGGGCGCCTGCTGCCGGGCCGGCTCGCGTCGTGGCGGGGCCGCTGATCGGTACTTGGGTGTCCATTGCGCCTCGATCCCTTCAGTAGGTGCGCTTTTTCGGTTCGAAACTGGGCACGTTCAGCGGCTTCACGTTGACCGGCTTGTAGTCGAGTCGGTTGCCTTCGCGGTACCAGAGCGTGTGGCGCATCCAGTTCGCGTCGTCGCGTTGCGCAAAATCCTCGCGCGCGTGGGCGCCGCGACTCTCGGTTCTCGCCTCGGCCGAAACCATCGTGGACTTGGCGGTCTCGACCAGGTTGTCCAGCTCGAGCGCCTCCACCCGCGCGGTGTTGAAGACCTTGGAGTGATCGCCGATCGCAATGCGCGAAGACCGCTCCTCGATCTGCTGGATCACCTGGATGCCTTCGCGCAGCAGCGGGCCGGTGCGAAATACGCCGCAATGCGACTGCATCGCGCGCCGCAGGTCGTTGGCCACGCTCTGCACGCGCTCGCCCTGGGTGCGCGCGTCCAGCGCCGCCAGCCGTTCGACGGTCGCCTCACCAGCCCCGGCCGGCAGCGGCTTGTGCATCCGCTCATCCAGTTTCTGGGACACGATGGTGTTGCCGGCCGACCGTCCAAAAACCACCAGGTCCAGCAGCGAATTCGTGCCCAGCCGGTTCGCGCCGTGCACCGAGACGCACGCGCATTCGCCGATCGCGAACAGTCCCGGCACCACCGAATTCGGATCACCCTGCCGCGGTGCCACGACCTGCCCGTGCGTATTGGCCGGAATGCCGCCCATCTGATAGTGGATCGTCGGCACCACCGGGATCGGCTCGCGCACCGGGTCGACGTTGGCGAACTTGATCGCGATCTCGCGAATCGAGGGCAGCCGCTTCATGATCGTGTCCACGCCCAGGTGGTCCAGCTTCAGCAGCACGTAGTCGTGATCGGGGCCGCATCCGCGACCCTCCTTGATCTCCTGGTCCATCGAGCGCGAGATGAAGTCGCGCGGAGCCAGGTCCTTCAGCGTCGGCGCGTAGCGCTCCATGAAGCGCTCGCCGCGCGAGTTCAGCAGTATGCCGCCCTCGCCGCGCACCCCCTCGGTGATCAGCACACCGGCCCCGGCCACGCCGGTCGGATGAAACTGCCAGAACTCCATGTCTTGCAGCGGCAGCCCTACGCGCGCGGCCATGCCCAGACCGTCGCCGGTGCAGATGTAGGCGTTGGTGGACGCGGCCCAGACGCGCCCGGCTCCGCCGGTTGCCAGCACCGTGGCCTTGGCCTCCAGCAGCATCGTCGTGCCCGTCTCGATCTCCAGCGCGGTGACGCCGACGCACTCTCCGTCGCCGTCCATCACCAGGTCCAGTGCCATCCACTCGACCAGGAACTGCGTGCGGGCAGCCACGTTGCGCTGGTACAGCGTATGCAACAGCGCGTGCCCGGTCCGGTCGGCTGCAGCGCAGGCGCGCGCCACGGGCTTTTCGCCAAAATTGGCCGAATGACCGCCGAACGGCCGCTGGTAGATCGTCCCGTCCGGGTTGCGGTCGAACGGCATGCCGAAATGCTCCAGCTCGTAAACGACCTTGGGCGCCTCGCGGCACATGAACTCGATCGCGTCCTGATCGCCCAGATAGTCGGAGCCCTTGACCGTGTCGAACATGTGCCACAGCCACTGGTCTTCGCTCATGTTGCCGAGCGAAGCGCCGATTCCGCCTTGGGCCGCAACCGTGTGCGAGCGCGTTGGAAACACTTTCGAAAGGACCGCTACGCTCAGGCCGGCGTGAGCCAGCTGCAGCGCGCAGCGCATCCCGGCGCCGCCGGCGCCCACGATCACCGCATCGAAGCGGCGCCGGCCAAGTTGCGTCACGCTCAGACCCTCCAGAGAATCTGCACCGCCCACACCAGGCAGGCCGCCAGCCACAGGATGGTTGCCAGCTGCAGCAGCATCCGGATCGCAACGGGCCGCACGTAATCCATCCAGATATTCCGCATTCCGATCCAGGCGTGATAGACGAGCGCGGCGAATGCGATCAGCGTCGCGATCTTCATGCCGAGCGGCGCGAAGATCTCACGCCAGCTGTCGTAGTCGATCGGCCCCGCCAGCACGATCTGCACTGCCAGCAGGATCAAGTAAAGCGTCAGAACGACCGCGGTGGCGCGCTGCATCAGCCAGTCCCGCAGCCCGTAGTGGGCTCCGACAACCAGCCTGCGGGCACCGATCGGCATCACAGCGCTCCGAAAATCTCTAGGGCCGCCCACAGCGCGAGCGCAATGCTGACCGCGAACACGATCCACGCGCTGCGGCGCGCCGCGGTGCGGTCGACCCCCCAATCCAGGTCGAGCGCCAGGTGACGCAAGCCAGCCGCCAGATGATGCAGCAGCGCCCATGCAAGCGCCGACAGCACCAATTTGGCGAACCACCCGCCGGCCACCTGGCGCAACTGAAGGTAGCTCAGCTGCGAGCGAAGACTCAGATCGAACAGCCACAGCGTGAACGGCACCAGCAGGAACATCAACGCCCCGCTCACCCGATGCAGGATCGATAGCACGCCGGGAACCGGCAGCCGGTACCGAACCAGATCCGCGATCGAGAGGTTTCGAATCACTTGGCGCGCCGACATGGTGCAGGGGCCCCTTAGCGGGTTCCGCCTTTCTAGTTGCAATGCAATATATTGTGACCGAATTCCGGGATCGGCAAAACGGCGCCCTTGCGGCGCGCGCCACCCCGTGTCAGATCAGTGCGTTGCGGTAATGAAAATCATCCGTGACGCAGTGCCCGCGGCGAAATTCGATTGCGCGGTCGCCGTACGTGTAGGACACGCGGTCGACCCTGAGCAGCGGCGAGCCGGGCTCGACCTGCAGCGCGGCGGCGTCGTCCGCCGTCGCGGCAACCGCGCGCAGCCGCTCCTCGGCGCGGATCATGCGGACGCCGAATTCGCTTTCGAACAGGCCGTAAAGCGGCCCGTTGTACTGCGCCAGGCGATCGGCGGACAGATTGCGAAACGGAGCGGCCGGCAGCCAGATGTCGTCCAGCACCCGCGGCAGCTCGCCGAACACCAATACGCGGCGCACGTGGATCAAAGCCGCGCCCGCACGCAGTCCGAGGCGTGTCGCGATGTCCGCGCTCGCCCGTTCGCGGCCGCACTGCAGAAAGCGGCTGTGGGCGGGAACCGGCTCGCCTCGATCGGGCGCCAGCCGCAGAAAGCGGTACTGCGCCTTCGGCTCGTGGTGTGTGGCGACGAAAGTGCCCTTGCCCTGGCGTCGGACCAGCAGGTTCTCGGATGCAAGCTCGTCGATCGCCTTGCGCACCGTTCCCTGGCTGACCTGGAAGCGGTTCGCCAGCTCCGTCTCGCTGGGAATCGCAGCGCCCGGCATCCATTCGCCCCGACGCAGACTCTCCACCAGCAGGTCCTTGATTTGCCGGTACAGCGGCGCAAAAACGGCCGAGCGACGCGCGGCGCGCCGGGAACCGGATCCCGGACGAAACGATGGCGGCGACGTGGTTTCCATGGTCCCAAACGCCGGGCGGTTGGACGCCGGCGCAAGGCTTGATCTTATGTCTTATATAAGAGTCTGGCTATACTGGTGGTCCGACGCAGTCCGATGCAGTCCGACGCGGTCCGACGCGCAGCGCGCGGCGATGGAGCCCGAGCAGGGGCCGGCGTGAGGCCGAGCCGACGGCATTACACTGCGCTCGGCGCATCGCACAGCCTGAGGATGCATTCGGGATCGGACGATCGGGCGCATTTCGATCGGCAGGAGGTTTGGCATGAACAAGACGCCTGTGCGAGTGGCTGTCACCGGTGCAGCCGGACAGATCGGTTATGCGCTGCTGTTCCGGATCGCGGCCGGCGAGATGCTGGGCGCCGACCAGCCGGTCAGTCTGCAGTTGCTCGAGATCCCGGACGAGAAGGTGCAAAAGGCGCTCAAAGGCGTCATGATGGAATTGGAGGACTGCGCGTTCCCGCTGCTCGCTTCGATGCAGGCCTTCAGCGATCCGAACGGCGCATTCCGCGACGCCGACTACGCGTTGCTGGTGGGCGCGCGTCCGCGCGGCCCCGGGATGGAGCGCCGCGATCTGCTGGCGGCCAACGCGCAGATCTTCACGGCTCAGGGCAAGGCGCTGGACGCGATGGCGCGCCGGACGGTGAAAACTCTGGTGGTCGGAAATCCGGCCAACACGAACGCGTTCATCGCGATGAAGTCGGCTCCGACGCTGCCGAAGCGCAATTTCACGTCGATGATGCGGCTGGATCACAACCGCGCGCTGTCCATGATCGCCGCGCGGCTCGGCGTGCCGGTGCAACGGATCGAGTCGCTGTGCGTGTGGGGCAATCATTCGCCAACGATGTACGCCGACTATCGCTTCGCCACCGTCGAAGGCAAGTCCGTGCGGCAGTCGATCAACGACGAAAAATGGTACCGCGACGTGTTTCTGCCGGCCGTGGGCAAGCGCGGCGCCGCCGTGATCGAAGCGCGCGGATCGTCCTCCGCTGCATCGGCCGCCAATGCCGCGATCGGGCACATGCGCGATTGGGTGATGGGAACGGCCGGACGCTGGGTCTCGATGGGCGTACCGTCGGACGGAAGTTACGGCGTTGCGGTCGACACGATGTTCGGCTTCCCGGTCACCTGCGATCAAGGCGATTACCGGATCGTGCCGGGTCTGCCGATCGACGAGTTCGCGCGCAGCTGCCTGGACCGGACGCTGGCCGAGTTGGATGAGGAGCGCCAGGCGGTCGCGCATCTGCTGCAGCAATAGGCCCCTTCCCCTCTCCCGCGAGCGGGAAAGGGGCGATCAGTCGAGGAGGCAGGAATGAGGAGGCAAGAATGACTGGGCCAAACCCGTTCGGCAGCCTGCAGGAATTCACGTCCGGCGGCGGCGCCCGCGGAAAGTTCTACCGTCTCGCCGCGCTGGAAGCGGCCGGGCTCGGACAGATATCCCGCCTGCCCCATTCGATCCGCGTGGTGCTGGAGTCGGTGCTCAGGAACTGCGACGGCAACAAAGTCACCGAGGATCACGCGCGGCAGGTGGCCGCCTGGGGACCGCGGGCCGCGCGCACCGAAGAGATTCCATTCGTGGTCTCGCGCGTGGTGCTGCAGGATTTCACCGGGGTGCCGCTGCTGGTCGACCTGGCCGCGATGCGTGGCGTTGCGGCGCGGATGGGGCACCAACCCGGGCTGATCGAGCCGCTGGTTCCGGTCGACCTGGTGGTCGACCATTCGGTGATGGTCGACCACTACGGGACGCGCAGCGCTCTGGAACTGAACATGCGGCTCGAATTCGAGCGCAACCGGGAACGCTACGAGTTCATGAAGTGGGGCATGCAGGCGTTCGACACGTTCCGCGTGGTACCGCCCGGCTTCGGCATCGTGCACCAGGTCAACCTGGAGTTCCTTGCGCGCGGCGTGCATCAGCGCGACGGCGTCTACTTTCCGGACACGCTGGTCGGCACCGACAGTCACACGACGATGATCAACGGCATCGGCGTGGTCGGCTGGGGTGTCGGCGGCATCGAGGCCGAGGCCGCGATGCTGGGGCAGCCCGTGTACCTGCTCACGCCCGACGTGGTCGGCGTCGACTTGAAGGGCAGGCTGCGCGGCGGCGTCACTGCCACCGATCTGGTGCTGACCATCACCGAGCTTTTGCGCAAGGAAAAGGTGGTCGGCAAGTTCGTCGAGTTCTTCGGCGACGGCACGGCCAGCCTTGCGGTGCCTGACCGCGCAACGATCGCCAACATGGCGCCTGAGTACGGTGCCACGATGGGGTTCTTCCCGGTCGATCAAAAAACGATTGCGTATTTCGAGGCTACCGGGCGCACACGCTCCGAGATCGCCGCGTTCGAGGCGTATTACCGGGCCCAGGGCCTGTTCGGAGTGCCAAGGGCCGGTGAAATCGATTACACCAAGGTGGTGACGCTGGACCTGGCCTCGGTGGCGCCTTCCCTGGCCGGGCCGAAGCGGCCGCAGGACCGCATCGAGATCGGCCGTGTGAAGAAGACCTTTTCGGACCTGTTCAGCAAGCCCGTGGCCGAAAACGGATTCAATCAACCCAAGGACAAGCTGCAGCGATCGTTCACGACCGCAAGCGGCCTTTCGATCCGCAATGGCGACGTGCTGATCGCGGCGATCACCTCGTGCACCAACACCAGCAATCCGAGCGTGATGCTGGCCGCGGGCCTGCTGGCCAAGAAGGCGGTCGAAGCGGGCCTGACGGTGCGCAGCTACGTGAAGACGTCGCTCGCGCCCGGTTCGCGCATCGTCACCGAGTACCTGCAGCGCGCCGGTCTTCTACCTTATCTGGAAAAGCTCGGCTTCAGCGTCGCCGCTTACGGATGCACCACCTGCATCGGAAATTCGGGAGACCTGGCGCCGGAGCTGAACGACGTGGTCGTGAACAACGATCTGGTGTGTGCCGCCGTGCTGTCGGGCAATCGCAACTTCGAGGCGCGCATTCATCCGAACCTGAAGGCCAATTTCCTGGCATCTCCGCCGCTGGTCGTGGCCTACGCGCTGGCGGGCACCGTGCTGACGGATCTGATGTCAGAGCCGATCGGTCGCGGAGCCGGCGGTCGGGAGATCTGGATCGGCGACATCTGGCCGTCCGGCGAGGAGGTCGATGCCTTGCTGAAGTACGCGATGGAGGGTCAGGCGTTCCGAACGAACTACGCGCAGGTCGCATCGAACCCGGGCGAGCTGTGGCAGAAGATTACCGGCCGCACCGGCAAGACGTACGCCTGGCCGCCCTCCACCTATATCGCAGAGCCCCCGTTCTTCTCCGACTTCTCGATGCAGCCACCAGCGGTCGCGCCGGTGCGCGGCGCGCGCGCGCTGGCGATATTCGGCGATTCGATCACGACCGACCACATCTCGCCCGCCGGCTCGATCAAGGAGACCTCGCCGGCCGGCCGCTGGCTGATCGAGCATGGGGTAGCCAAGGCCGATTTCAACAGCTACGGCGCCCGGCGCGGCAACCACGAAGTGATGATGCGGGGCACCTTCGCCAACGTCCGGATCAAGAACCTGATGATCGAGGCGCAAGCCGACGGCTCACGCGTGGAAGGCGGCATCACGGTGCACCAGCCGTCGGGCGAGCGGATGTCGATTTACGACGCCGCGATGCGCTACCGGGAGCAGGGCGTGCCCACCGTGGTGTTCGGAGGCGAGGAATACGGAACAGGCTCTTCGCGCGACTGGGCCGCCAAGGGCACGCAGTTGCTCGGGGTGCGCGCGGTCATTGCGCGCAGCTTCGAACGGATCCACCGCAGCAATCTGGTCGGGATGGGCGTGCTGCCGCTGCAGTTCGGGCCCGATCAGAGCGCACAGACGCTGGGCATCCGGGGCGATGAGCGGTTCGATCTGCAGGGGATCGACGAGGCACTGCGGCCGCAGCAGCAGGTCATGCTGCTGATACGCCGGCCGGACGGCTCCACGCGGCAGGTCGAGTTGACGCTGAGGATCGACACGCCGATCGAGGTCGACTACTTCCGGCACGGAGGAATTCTCCCGTTCGTGCTGCGCCAGCTGCTGGCCGATCCGTCGCTCGGATAGCTGTCCGCGCCATGCCCGACAGTCCGGATCAGGGCGCAGATCGCGGCGTCGTCCGCTTCATCACCGATGCCTGGCCGCTGGTGGCGCTGGGCGTGATCGGCGCCCTGATCATCCGGGCCTGCGTGCCGGTCCACCCGCCGGTCCAGCCGGCCGGTGCGTTCGACCCGCAGACGGGGGTGCGGGTCGGAAACTGGCACGCGATGTCCGCGTTGCAAGCCTTGACCGCCGAATCGGGATCCGTGCAGGTACTGGGCGCCCTGAATCTTCTGGTGATCGACTTCAGCGTCACCGGCTCGACACTGCCCGACTCGGCCGAGCCGGTGCTGACCCGGGTCGCGGCGGTGATCGAGGCGCGCCCCACGTCCGAGCGGTACGAGATCACCGCTTACTCCGAGCGCATGGACTCGCCGCTGGCCGACCTGGATCTGTCCAGGCGCCGCGCGCAGGCGGTGGTCGACTTCCTGATCAAACAAGGCGTGCCGACGCAACGCCTGCAGGCGCGCGGAGCCGGCGATCAGGACCCGGTGGCAGGCGAGCCGGGCGAGGAATCGAGCTTTCGCAATCAGCGCCTGCAGTTCGCGCTGTTGCCGTGACGCTCGAAGCAGCACAGTCCGGGCGACCGGCGCGCGCGCTGGCACAACGCCGACTGGCCGTCGTCGATACCAACGTCTGGCTCGACCTGTTCTTCTTCCGCGACATCGAATCGCAATCGCTCGCCGCTGCGCTCGAGTCGCCGCACTGGGTTGCGGCGCGCTGCGAGCAGACCGACGCGGAGCTGGCAACCGTGGTGCAGCGCCCTCGATTTGGTTCAAGTCCCGCCGAAGCGGCGCGATTGATCGAATGCCTGCGCAACTGGCAGGCACGTACGCTCCTTCTCCCGCTGGACGCGCAGGCGCCATGCCGTTGCCGCGATCCGGACGATCAGAAGTTCCTCGATCTGGCCTTCGCAGCGGGCGCTGCGGTGCTGCTGACCAAGGACAAAGCCCTACTGTCGCTGAGCCGCGAGGCGCGGCACTTCGGGCTCGCGATCCTCACGCCGCGTCAGTTTGGACGCCGCTTCGCCCAGCACGGCGCAGCGCAGGGCGAGCGCATCGTCCAGTGCGTGGTGCCGCCGTAGCCTGTGCTCTTCGGATAGCCGGTCAAGTTCCGAGTACGCCACCGGTGCGCGCTGCCACACCACCCCGCAGGGCGCATCCTCCACCCCCAGCAGCTCGCTCAAGGCCCAGCGGTCGAAGCCCGAGTCGCTGATCAGGCGCACCGCCCGTCCATCGGCGACCTGCTGCAACCAGGTTGCGAACCGTTGTGCTGCCTGCGCGCGCGGCGCCGCCGCGTTTTCCATCACGGGCAACACGCTTCGCTCGACGAAGGCTGAGTACGCGACCGGGTGATCCTGTTCGAGTTCGGCGTAGAACGTGCGTTGGTCGGCCGTCACAGCGCCGAAACTGAGCAGCGCGGGCGCCTCCAGCGAGCTGAATTCGCTGTCGATGAACACCCACAGCTCGGTTTCGCGCGCCACCGGCAGCCGAGCAGTCAGCGGAAGTATCCTGAACAGCAGCGCCGGGTCCCGATACGGCGAGGCGTCCAGTCCGAGCCGGCCCAGAATATCGGCCGGCTCGAAATCGGTCTCGCGAAATCCGGCGCGTCGCGCGCAGCGAAGCGCCCGCACATTGCGGCGCGAGGGCCGCAACAGGAATCGATTGACTCCGTAACTGGACTGCAACCAGGTGCAGACCAGGTCGAGCGCCTCCGCCGCAATGCCCTGCCGACAATACTCACGTGCGGCCAGCCAGATGTCGAGTTCGACCAGGTCACGCATCAGATCGACCCGGCGCCACGCCAGCATCCCCAGATCGGCCGCGGCCGAACTGAGCACCAGCGCCCGGCCGTCGAAGGGTCGCGTGCCGTCGAAATAGTGCCGCGGAAACCGGAGCAGGAACTGATCGAGCGTTGGTACCGGCCGCTCCGCAAACCAGGGCGGGCCCATAAAATTCGAAGTCAAGTCGGAGTGGGCCAGCCAGCGATGCGCGCGCGCCATGTCCTGCGGCTGCGCGCGGCGCAAACCGACTTTCTGACCCGAGGCGATGCTCATCGGCGGCAGTGTTCTGCTTTTGTGAATCCGGCAGATTCTGCGGGCATCTTGAGCGTGATGCGCACTCCGCGAATCCAAAAAAAGGCACGCCCGTTGCTAAAATTCGTACCGTCCATGTTATGCCCAGGACAACTCTGGCACCAGAGCAGGCGGCGCTGCCCCGCCGGCGGACCGGCACTTATCATCGCCTCTTGAGATGACCGCCCCTTTTTGCCCGTTGCCTATGCCAGACGGATTGAATCAGCCCGAAGTCGACTTGGCGCAGCTGCTCGGTCCGTCCAAGCTGCCGGCCGTCGGCACCACGATCTTCACCGTGATGTCTGAGCTCGCCCAGGAGCACCGATCGGTAAACTTGGGTCAGGGCTTTCCCGACTTCGACTGCGATCCGCAGCTGAAGGCCCTGGTCAGCGAGGCCATGCAGCAGGGGCACAACCAGTACGCCCCGATGGCCGGCCTGCCGTTGCTCAGGGAAGCGATCTCGGAAAAGGTCGCGCTTTTGTACGGCCGCCGCTATCGCAGCGATTCGGAAATCACGGTGACGGCCGGGGCCACCCAGGCGATCCTGACCGCCGTTCTGGCTGTGGTCCGCGCGGGCGACGAGGTGATCGTGCTGGAGCCCGCCTACGACAGCTATGGGCCGGCCATTGAACTGGCCCGCGGGCGCACGGTGCCGGTGCCGCTGGACTGGGAGCGCGGCTACCGGATCGACTGGGACCGCGTGCGCGCAGCCTTGACGCCGCACACTCGGATGCTGATCCTGAATTCTCCGCACAACCCGACCGGCGCCGTGATCGGGGCTGAAGACATCGGCGCGCTGGAGACCATCGTCGGCCAGCACCCGCTGCTGATCCTGTCCGACGAGGTGTACGAGCACATCGTGTTCGACGGCCAGCCGCACCGGAGCCTGTCTTGTTCCGAATTGCTGGCGTCCCGCACGTTCGTGGTGTCGAGCTTCGGCAAGACGTTCCATGTGACCGGCTGGAAGGTCGGCTACTGCTGTGCCCCGGCGCCGCTGATGGCCGAGTTCCGCAAGGTTCACCAGTTCAACGTGTTCACTGTCAACACGCCGATGCAATGGGCCCTGGCGCGGTTTATGCAGCAGCCCCGCCATTACCTGGACCTGCCGGCGTTTTATCAGCACAAACGCGATCGGTT
>VBCK01000232.1 GCA_005882215.1 Betaproteobacteria bacterium
CGCCGAGTCGCTCAGTTCGTGCTCGCATCGCTGGGTCAGGCTCCGTTCACGAACCAGCTCACCCACGGCGAACAGGTCCGTGCATTGCAGCGTGAGATCGAGAGCGGGAGCGACAACCCCGGGCAGACCGCCGCGGCGTACCGCTGGGCGCTCGCCCGAGCCCCGGCCGATCGCTGGCTGCACTTCAATTACGGCGTCCTGCTGGAGGGCCGCGAGCCCGCGGCTGCCGCAGCCGAGTTCCGTCTGGCGCTCGAGCTCCTGCCCGGCAATTATGCGGCTCGCGAGAAGCTGGCCGACACGCTCATCCTGATGGGAGAGTTCGACGAGGCCACTGCTCAGTGCCGCGAACTCCTTCGACGTATGCCATACCATCCACCCGCGTATCTCACGATGGCTTATGCGCTGGCACAGCTACGGTCGTACGACGAGGCCATCTCGGCCTATCGGCAGGCCATTCAGCTTCATCCGGCCTACGCAGTGGATGCGTACCACGCGATCGGGATCATCCAGACCATCCAGGGAAGGTTCGATCGCGCCGCGGAGAGCTTCCAGAAGGCGATCGACCTGGACACCGGCCACGCCAAGACCGCGGACCTCCTGTACAAACTGAGCTACGCCCTGCAGAAGCTGGGCAGGACCGCCGAGGCGCAGCACGCGCTGGAGGGCGCGATGGCATCCGCCCCGACACGCTAATCGTCCCCACGCCCTAGGCGTGCCGCGCGACGCGTCACACGGAGCACGGGGAAAGGTCGGAGCCGACCGCGAACGAAGCGCATTCGCAGTCGTCCCCGACCATAGTGCGGAACGCTCGATTAAATGGGCTACCCCGTCAATCGCTGTCGTCGAAATCCACCGGGCACCCGGTCGGCTCCGGCTGCTTTATGTTATTGGCCACCCAGTTCAGAATGACGTCCATGACCCGAAGGTTCGACGTTTCGATCATCATCATGTGGGACACGCCCCTGAAAGGGCCTACGTAGTCATTTCCGAAGGGGCCTTGATATGAACCCTGCCACGGACCTGGCTGGTCCAACTGGATATAGTCCGCCGTTCCCCCGAGCGCCTTGATGGCGTCGACAAGCGTCTGGGCTACCGTGCTGGTCGCCGAATAGTCTCCCTTGAAGGCCAAGTAGGGAATAGACCTGAAGTCGTCGGCCGTGGTGCCGGATGCTGCAGTGTTAGATCCTCCCTCGACTTGAAGCAAGCCCTTGAGCATATCGAGCTTGCCGTCCTCTCTAAGGACCCGGACCATATTCATACCGATCTGTCCCGATTGGGAATGAGTCGCCACGATGGCACCGCCGAGGCCCTCGACCAACGTTGCCAGCGCGCGCGGGGTCCAGGTATTGGTCGCGTTGAGGGTGGTTGGAACGCAGCTTGAGCACGTGGAGGCGGGAAGTGAGGACTCCGTGTTGGGAACATTGAACTTATAAGCCTCCAGAGCCAGATACCGGTCGTTCATTGGGAATGCCGGATTAACGTGGCCGTCAACATCCGGCTTGACCGTTCCCAATCCCGCGGGTGCTGCGATTCCCGTGCGCGACGCGATGGCCTGGTCGACAGCCCACGAGGCCTCCGGCTCCATCGGGATCCGTCCCAAGAAGGTGCAGCGGGCCGGCTGGGTCGCGCACAGCGGGTCTATACCGGGCGCGGGCAAACCATTTGACTGGAGTGCCGGCGCGCCAAATCGGACCATCTCACCATCGGTAATGTCTGTAGCTGCCGGAACGATGCTACCGAACCAACTCGTCCAGGCCGTACTGGTGGACCCGCCGAAGGTCGGGAGCAGGGCCACAGCCGCAGCGGGGTCGGTTCCAATCAAGTGTTCTCCCTCATGGATGACCGACTTGTCGAAACCGGAACGTCCGCGCCCTGCCTGATCGACGACGTAGGTCGGGATGCCATGGCGGACCGTGTAGTCCATCCAGCCCTCGCTCCCGGCCGCCGTCCCCTCAACACATGATCCCGTGTAGCCGGAGCCGTGCACGATGATGAGAGGCCAGCTTTTGGACTTCATCGGGACCTGGAAGTGCACAAACATGCTGCCGATGATGATTTGGGTGTAGGCGCCCGGCGTAGAGTTCGCTCCGAATGGCGTCACCTTAGGCGCGCCACCGACGTAAAAGATACCTTGATCGCAGATTTGCAACGGTTTTGTCAGATATCTGTGTTCCGTCGGATATCGCGCTGCGGATGCACTCGTGGCGATTGCAGCGGCGGCGACCGCCACCAGCGCTGATAAGGCTCTTCTCTTGAATTGATGATCTCGCATAGTGACCTCCTGTTTATAGCGACCCCCTGCGCCCAACGCCCTAATCGTCCCCGTCCTCGCAACTACCCCCGGCGGGCGGATTTTTGATGTTCTTGTCTGCCCATTTCAGGATCTCGTCGAAGACCTCGAGACTCTTCGTGCTCATCATCATCATGTGAGTGACGCCCTGAAACCGCGTTCCAAAGGAGGGGTCGTCCAGCTTGATGAAGTCCGCCGTTCCGCCGGCGGCCTTGATCGCCGCAACGGTGCCGTCGCATCCGTTGCTGATGGGCGATGGATACCATCCTCTGAAGACCAGGTAGGGGATATTGGCGAAGTCTGCTGCCGTGAGCCCGGTGTTCGCAAAGGAACAGACCCCGTCAATGGTGATCAGGCCCTTCAGCATGGCCAGGCATGCGCCGGGCGCACCGCACTTGCCCGCCGCATCGTCCTCCTTGAGATAACGGACCATATGATGGCCGACGCTTCCCGATTGAGAGTGGGTCGCCACGATTGCGCCCTTCAGCCCTTCGACCAGCGTTGCCAGATCGCGCCCCGACCAGGTGTCGGCGCCGTTGATCGTGGGCGGATTGCAGGTTGAGCACGTGGAGTTAGGGAGCGTAACGTTTGTGTTGGGCACTCCATACTTGTAGTGCTCCAAAGCCAGATAGGTATCGTTGGCCGGGTTAGCCGCGGGCCCTATGGCACCCACGCGCGCCTCGATGCTCGGGTCCACCGAATGCGGGACCGGGGGGATCACCTGCACGGTGTGGGCGCAATGGAAGGGGTCGCTCGCGCACGTTGGGTCGCCAGGGTCCCCGCGCTGGATCATGGTGCCCGTGATGATGTCCGAGCCGGAAGGCACGATGAAGCCGAACCACGCGGTCCAGATGCCGCTGCTGCTCGTATTGCCCAGGTTCGGAAACCCGGCCAGGTTGCCGGTGGCTATTGATTCATTGATAAAGGAACGGTCGAAGCCGGAGCGTCCGCGTCCTGCCTGGTCGACCACGTAGGTGGCGAGGCCCCGGCGCACCGAGCGGGAGAACCACCCCTCCCGCCCGTCCGGAGTCGACTCCAAACATGACCCTGAATAGCCGCCTCCGTGCACCATGATGAGCGGCCACCGGCGGGCATTTGGGGGCACCTGAAACTGCACATACATCTGGGTGATGATGAGCTCCTGGTAGGAGCTGGGCGCAACGGAGTTGGCGTACTGCGTGATTTTGGGCACGCCCCCGACGAAGAAGCTGCCCTGGTCGCAGATCCGCAGCGGTCCGGTCAGGTGCCTCTTGTCCGTTGGGTATACCGTGGCCGATGCGGTCGCGGCGAATGAGACAACCACCGCCGCGGACAAGATCGAGATGCTCTTCTTGATGAGCCGATCGCGTCGCATACAGGCCCTCCTTGGGGTGGTTCCACTCCAAACAGGACATATATCGCTCGCACGATCGCCGGTCTTGTGGAATCGTCCGGAATCCATGAAATTGGTCCGGCTCGCGTCGACCGTCTACCGGCATCACGTGAGTCGCTGCCGGACCCATCCCGCGCGTCAATGCGCGCGAGATTCCCCTTCGCTGCCGCCCGGGGACGTCCTGGCCTGGGGCGTCAGTACGACTTCTCCATGTGGTCGCGCGGGCGCGATTGGCTCCTGACCCGGTAAGAGGGCGTCTGCTCCTTGAACCGTCTGGCGAGCGGATCTCGGCCCAGGATGCGCAAGGCCGCCCCGAGCGGCCACAGGAGTCCGAAGAACACGATCGCCAGGATGATGTGGTTGTTGACCCAGGCGAGCCCCTTGGCGACCAGCATCCAAAGCGAGAACGGGCCGCGAAGACTTCGCGGGTGCAGCCATCCCCACAAGAACATGACCGATCCGGCGACCCACGGCCATTCCGGAACCGGCCGTCCCCGAAACCACGGCAACAAGGCGCCGAAGCCCACGGCCACCGTCGCAATGAGCCACGCGAACCTGCGCAGCGAGTTGCGATCGACTGGCGACGGCTCGCTCTTCCCCGCGTCAGTCAAGCTCGAGCTCCGTGCGCCACTGGTCGGCCTCTTGCCATGGCGGCTGTGTCTCCTTCAACAGGAGGAAGTTCTCCAATACCAGGGCGTCGATCTGCGTGCGCATGAAACACCGGTATGCGTCCGCAGGGGAGCAGACGATGGGTTCTCCACGCACGTTGAAGGACGTGTTGACCAACAGCGGGCATCCAGTACGGGCGGCGAAGCGCTCAATCAACTCGTAGTACCGCGAGTTGGTCTCGCGGTGCACGGTCTGGATTCGCGCTGACCCGTCGACATGCGTGACCGCAGGGATCACCGAACGCAGCTGCCTTAGCCGATCGATCCCGGCCACGGCTTCGCTGCCAGACTCGACCTCCCGGCGCTTTGCCGGCTGCACCGGCGCCACGAGCAGCATGTACGGGCTGGCACACTCGAGATCGAAATACTCCGAGGCGGCTTCCGCCAGTACGGACGGTGCGAACGGCCGGAACGATTCGCGGAACTTTATCTTCAGATTCATCACCGACTGCATTCGTGGGCTGCGGGGATCGCCCAGGATCGAGCGACCTCCCAGCGCGCGGGGGCCGAATTCCATTCGTCCATGGAACCATCCGACCACCTTTTCTTCGGCGAGCAGAGTGACTGTCCGTTCGAGCAACTCCGCCGTCTCGAACCGTTGATACACGGCCCCGACTTCATCGAGGTAGCGCTGAATCTCGCTATCGGCGACGCGCGGTCCCAGATAGCTCCCCTGCATGAGGTCGGCGCCGTTCGGAGTGCGGGGGCGATCCAGGTACTGGTGCCATGTGGCGAGCGCGGCGCCCACTGCGCCGCCGGCATCGCCGGCCGCCGGCTGGATCCACAGTCCCTCGAACGGGCCCTCTCGCAACAGCCGGCCGTTGGCGACGCAATTGAGGGCGACGCCCCCGGCCAGACACAGGAACTTCGCATCTGTCTGATCGTGCAAGGTGTGCGCGAGCCGTAACACGACCTCCTCGATGACCACTTGGATGGAGCGCGCCAGGTCCATCTCGCGCTGCGTGACGGGCGCCTCCTGCTGCCGCGGCGGTCCCCCGAACAGCGCGTGAAAGCGCGCGTTGGTCATGGTAAGTCCCGTGCAGTAGTCGAAATGTTCCATGTTCAGATGGAAGCTTCCGTCATGCTTGAGGTCCACGAGTTCGTCGAATATCAGGTCGACGTAACGCGGCTCGCCGTAGGGGGCAAGTCCCATCAGCTTGTACTCGCCGGAGTTCACTCTGAATCCCGTGAAATACGTGAACGCGGAGTAGAGCAGACCGAGCGAGTGAGGAAACTCCATCTGCCACAGCGGCGTGAGAATTTGATGGTCCCCGAGCCACGCGGATGTCGTTGCCCACTCGCCCACGCCGTCCATGCAGAGCACCGCTGCCCGATCGTAGGGGCTCGCGAAGAAAGCCGAGGCGGCGTGAGACTGGTGGTGTTCGGCGAACAGCAGCGGCGGCAATTGCGCGACCGAGCACCCGAACACCGCCGCGAGCTCCTTGCGCAGGGTGGACTGAAGGAACAGCTTCTCCTTCAGCCACACGGGCATGGCCGTCACGAAGGATTGAAAGCCCCGCGGCGCATAGCTCAGGTAGGTTTCCAGCAGGCGCTCGAACTTAACGAGCGGCTTTTCGTAGAAGGCGACATGGCTGATCCGCCCACGGAGCGCAGCCGTCTGCGTCATGCAGTAGCGGATCGCGTTGGCCGGAAATCGCGCGTCGTGCTTCTTGCGCGTGAAGCGCTCTTCCTGGGCCGCCGCCACGATCTCGCCGTCGCGCGTCAGGCAGGCGGCGCTGTCGTGGTAGTACGCGGAAATTCCGAGGATGAACTGAGGCATTGCGTTGCGTGCGCTGCATTGACCGTTCAGGAGAGGGGATTACAGCGTACGACGACCCGATTTAACGGTCGTGCAGGAGGGTTGCTGCGGTTCAGTTGCAGTAAGCGTTACTCAAGGCGCGCGGAAATATCCATTGCCGACCTAAACCCTGTGTGCAGATCTACTCCTTTGATCAGCGCCGGGCCTACCGTGCCGAGTCGCCTTCCTGCTTATCGAGCTGTTTTTCGCGTAGGAAGCGCGACACGACGTCCGCTATTTCGATGTTGTTCAGCTCGAGCATCATGAGATGGCTGTTGCCGAAGATCCCGATATCGGGAAGATGAATGAGCTGGGCATTTCCTCCGTGACTGTTCACTGAGGTGACGAACGCTCTTGCGTGAGCGAGGGCCGCTGGCCAGGAGGCCTGGATTCTCGGTACCGGGGCATCGATGTTGTCGCCGAACACAATCAGGATCGGGAACTGCGTAAGCTTCCGGAAGTCGGCGAGCGGCACTTCCAGTTGAGCTGAACCGCCCGTTCCCGGCCCGGGCACTTCACCCGGAGGGAACACTTCTACGGACGGCTCGAATGAGACGATACCCTTCACATTCGAGCTCTGGATTGCGGTGAGCCAGCCGCGCTTTCCGCTTCCGGAATGGGTGAAGAGTATCGCCGGGCCAATCCTTTCGAGTAACTTGG
>VBCK01000162.1 GCA_005882215.1 Betaproteobacteria bacterium
ACCTGGCCGCGTCGATCCCGGCCTCGGCGGCCGCCTCCGCTAGCGCCGCCGCGGACCCGGTGGCATCCGGCAAGATCATTTTCGACTGGCTGAACGCGAACGCAGGCTACGGCTTCACAGCGCGCTCGCGCCTGCAGACGCTGCAGTCGCCGTATCAGCACATCGAGGTGTACGACACGCCGCAATTCGGGCGGCTGTTCCGGCTGGACGGCCGCTTGATGACCTCGGAGGGCGAGGAGTTCTTCTATCACGAGTGCATGACGCATCCGGCCATGCTGACGCATCCGGATCCCCAGTCCGTGCTCGTGATCGGCGGCGGCGACGGCGGCTCCTCCGAGGAGCTGTTCAAGCATCCATCGGTGCGGCGGATCGTGATGGCCGAGCTCGACGAGGCGGTGATCGACATATCGAAGCGGTACCTGGGCGCGATCCACCGCGGCGCGTTCGACGACCCGCGCCTCACCGTCCGGATCGGCGATGGTTTCGACTTCGTACGCTCGACGTCGGAGCGCTTCGACCTGATCGTGCTCGACCTGACCGATCCCGATACGCCGGCATTCCATCTGTATTCGGAGCAGTTTTTCCGGATGTGCCGCGCCATTTTGAATCCAGGCGGCCTGTTGACGCTGCACCTGGGCTCGCCGGTCTATCAGCAGTCGACCGTGCGCAAAAATGCGGACCATCTGCGCCGCGTGTTCTCGCAAGTGCACCCGATGTCGCTGTACATCCCGCTGTACGGCTCGCTCTGGTGCCTGGCGGTCGCCAGCGATTCGGCCAATCCGCGCGCGGTCGGCGCCGACCTGATCGCAGCGCGGATGCGCGATCGGGGTCTGACCGATCTGCAGTACTACAACGCCGAACTGCACGGCGCTCTGTTCATGCTGCCGAACTTCGTGCGCGATTTGACCCGCGGGCCGGAAGCCGCGGCAGGCGGCACGCGGGCTGCGCGGCTGGCCGCATAGCAGCGCAGTGTCCCCGGCGCCCAGGTTCTTCGTCGAAGAGCCGCTGTCGGTCAACACGCGCGTCACGCTGCCCGCCGCGGTCGCGCACCACGCGCGCACGGTGCTGCGGCTGCGCGAAGGCGACCCGGTCGTGCTGTTCAACGGGCTGGGCGGCGAATATCGGGCGCAGCTGGCCGGCGCCGCCGCGGCGTCCGGGCCGGTACAGGCCGAGGTGACCGGATTCGATCCGATCGAGCGGGAGCCGTCGCCGCGCATCACGCTGATCCAGGCGCAGGCGGCCTCGGACAAGATCGACTGGGTCGTGGAGAAGGCCGTCGAGGTCGGCGTTGCGCGCGTGATCGTGACGGCCGCTGCGCGCAGCACGGTGCGGATCGACGAAAGCCGGGCGGCCCGCCGTCTGCAGCACTGGCGCGAGCTGGCGATCGCGGCCTGCTGCCAGTGCGGGCGCAACCGCCCGGTCGCGGTGTCGATCGCGAAATCGCTGGCCGATGCGCTCGGCCAGGCGCGCGAGGCCGATTTCAAATGGATCCTGGACCCCGCCGCCCCGCGCGGCCTTCCACCCGCGCGCCCCGGCGCACACCGGGTGTCGCTGGTGGTCGGGCCGGAGGGAGGATTCGAGCCCGCCGAGCTGCAGCTGGCGGCGCAGGCCGGCTACGAGGCGATCTGCCTGGGGCCGCGGATACTTCGAACCGAAACCGCCGGCCTGGTGGCTGCCGCGGCGTGGCTTGCACTGAGCGGGGAATTTAGTTAGAGGACGACCACTTTAGGGGACTGGCTCGGGCTGGACTCGCGTCGTTCGGTCAGGAAACGCATCACTTCGTCGCGGCGTGCCATCGTGTCGCCAAATCCCATATCGATCAGCGCGCGCGTGTAGGGCGCCTCGAACAGCAGATAACTGGCAAGGCTCGCGCCGCCGCCGCGATAGGCGCCGAGCACTTCCAGCAGCGCCCGCACCGGGGCCGGCAGCGCAGCCAGGTACTGCGCTGCGACGCCATCGAGGCGCTCGCTCGGCGAGATCACGAGAGTCTCGATAACGCGCAAGCCGACGGCGCGGCGCTCCTGGGGCGACAGGGCGGCCGTGATCTGGTTCATCTTGTCGAGCCGCTCGACGTCCGAGGCGAGCGAATCCAGGAAGATGCTGGACATCGCGTGGCCGGCCATCTGCGCCAAGGTCGGGTAGGCCGCCCCGTCGACCCCGGGCAGCAGCCCCGGATGGCCGATCTGCCCGACGCCCACCACCAGGACGCGCTCGGCACCCAGATGGATCGCGGGACTGATCGGGCTGAGCTGGCGGATCGAACCATCCCCGAAATGCTCGACCCCTTCGGCCCCGGCCAGCGCCAGATCCAGCGAGACGGCGGGAAAGATGAACGGAATCGCACTGGATGCGAGCAAATGGTCGATCTGGATCGCGCAGCGTACATACAGGCGCTGCATCTTGTTCGGTATCTGGTAGTCGTTCAGCGCCTGATAGAAGGTCACGTGGCGGCCGGAGCTGTAGCTGGAGGCGCCCAGCGCGAGCGCCCTGAGGTGTCCGTGTTCCAGGCCGCGCTGCAGCCGCTCCAGTTCGATCATCTGCCCCAGCAGCGCGCGCAGCGGCGAATTGTCGAACAGCGACCTGGGCCGCATCCGCAGGGATCGCCGCACCAGCCAGCCGACCGACATCAGCGTCAGCCAGCGCGCGCCCGTTCGCACCACCCCGATCAGGTCCGAGCGGTAAACCTGGTCGGCGCGGAAATTCTCCCAGATGTGCACCATCTGGGCCACCGCCTCCTGGAAGTTGTCGGCGCGGCAGGCGAGCGCGGTTGCGTTGATGGCGCCGGCCGACGTGCCCACCAGGATCGGAAACGGGTTGTGCCCCTGCGCAATGCTCGGGTCCAGGCCGCGCCGCGCGTCGCGCAGCAGGGCCGCCACCGCCTTCAGCACCCCGACCTGGTAGGCCGCTCGCGCGCCGCCGCCCGTCAGGATCAGCGCCGCCGGCGACGTTCTGAGACGGACCCGGTCGTGCAGCCGGTCTTGCATGGACCTGAGCTTCGAACTGCGATACGCATGGGTCGCTTCGCCGGTCAGTTATGCGCCGCCTGCGCCTCGAGGACAACCAGGGCGGTCATGTTGACGATGCGACGCACGGTCGATGAGGGAGTCAACACGTGCACCGGGCGCGCACAGCCGAGCAGGATCGGCCCGATCGCGACGTTGTTGCCCGAAATCGTCTTCAGCAGGTTGTAGGCGATGTTGGCGGCATCCAGCCCGGGGCACACCAGCAGGTTGGCGTCGCCACTGAGCGTCGAGAAGGGCATCAGCGACTGGCGGATCGCCGCGTCCACCGCGCAGTCCGCGTGCATTTCGCCGTCGACCGGAAGCTGAGGTTCGCGCGCCCGGATCAGGGCCAGCGCATCGCGCATCTTCACCGCGCTGGCAGCGTCGCTGGTGCCGAAGTTCGAGTGCGATATCAGCGCCGCCTGCGGCGATATGCCGAGCCGGCGCAACTGCTCGGCGGCCATCAGCGTGATCTCGGCGATCTGCTCGGCGGTCGGATCCAGATTGACGTGGGTGTCGGCCAGCGCGATCAGCCGGTCCGGAACCATCAGGATGTTCATGGCCGCGTAGGTATGTGCATCGGGCCGTCGGCCGATCACCAGATCGATGTAGTGCAGATGCAGACCCACGGTGCCAAAGGTGCCGCAGATCATGCCGTCGGCGTCGCCCTTGAGCACCAGCATCGAGCCGATCAGCGTGTGGCGCCGCCTCATCTCGACGCGCGCATGGTGTTCGGTGATGCCGCGGCGCGCAGCCAGCCGGTGGTAGGTCTGCCAGAAGTCGCGATAACGCGGGTCGAACTCCGGATTCACGACCTCGAAATCGGCGTCCGCGCGCATCCGCAATGCGAATCGCTCCAGGCGTCGCTCGATCACGTCGGGTCGTCCGACCAGGATCGGGCGCGCGATCGCCTCGTCGACCACCACCTGCGCGGCGCGCATCACGCGCTCCTCTTCGCCCTCCGCGAAGACCACCCGCGTCGCACGGCCCGCGGCCTGCGCCTTTTTCGCGGTTGCGAAGATCGGCTTCATGAAAGTACCGGAGTGATAGACGAACTGCTGCAACTGCCCGCGGTAGGCGTCCAGATCGGCCAGCGGCCGCGTGGCCACTCCGCTCGCCATGGCGGCCTGTGCAACGGCCGGCGCGATCCGCAGCATCAGGCGCGGATCGAACGGCCTGGGGATCAGGTACTCGGGCCCGAACACGGGCTGCGCCGACCCGTAGGCGCTGGCCGCCACATCGCTGCCCTCTTCACGCGCAAGCCGCGCGATTGCGTGCACCGCCGCCACTTCCATCTCGCGCGTGATCGTGGTGGCGCCGACGTCGAGCGCACCGCGGAAGATGAACGGGAAGCACAGCACGTTGTTGACCTGATTCGGATAGTCCGAGCGGCCGGTCGCGATGACCGCGTCGCTGCGCACCGAGCGGACCTCCTCGGGCAGGATTTCGGGCGTCGGATTGGCCAGTGCGAACACGAGCGGGCGCGGCGCCATCCGTGCGACCTGTTGCGGGGAGAGTACGCGCCCGGCCGACAGGCCCAGGAAAATATCGGCCTCGCCGATCACGTCCGACAGCGTTCGAGCCGAGGTGTGCTGCGCATAGCGCGCCTTTTCCGCATCCATCAGCACGGTGCGGCCCTCGTAAACGACTCCCTCGATGTCGGAGACGAAAATGTTGGAACGCGGCAGTCCCAGCTCGACCAGCAGGTCCAGGCATGCGAGCGCGGCGGCTCCGGCGCCGCTGCAGACCAGCCTGGCGTCGGCCAGTTGCTTGCCCACGACCTGCAGCCCGTTCAGAACCGCGGCGCCGACGATGATCGCGGTGCCATGCTGATCGTCGTGAAACACCGGGATCTTCATCCTTTCACGCAGACGCCGCTCGACCACGAAGCACTCGGGCGCCTTGATGTCCTCGAGATTGATCCCCCCGAAGGTCGGCTCCAGCGCGGCAATGATCTCGACCAGCCGGTCCGGATCGCGCTCGGACACCTCCAGGTCGAACACGTCGATGCCGGCGAACTTCTTGAACAGGACCGCCTTGCCTTCCATCACCGGCTTGGCCGCCAGCGGTCCGATCGGTCCAAGACCGAGCACCGCGGTGCCGTTGGTGATCACGCCGACCAGATTGGCGCGCGCGGTAAAGCGCGCAACGGCCCGCGGTTCGGCCGCGATCGCTTCGCACGCGGCGGCCACGCCGGGCGTGTAGGCCAAGGCGAGGTCGCGCTGGTTGGTCAGCTGCTTGGTCGGCTGGATCGAAATTTTCCCTGGCTTCGGGAACTCGTGATAGTCCAGCGCCGAGCGGCTCAAATCGGTCTCTTGTTGGTCCACGCCGAAGACCTCGTTGTGCGAGCCCGCATTATCGGATGGAATGCCGGTTGACCCCGCGGAGGCGTGGGAGCTTCGTCAGCCAGCCCTCGCCTGCCCCCTTTAACGGAAAGCGATCCCCGTAACCCACCCCACATCCATGGGGCGGCCTATTTACAAACCTTGTTGTTCATCCAGAAAATGGCTATTTGTCCAGGACGTTACTTGACTTTGCAGATGACGTGAGTACACTTCTCACAAAGCTCTCTTAAGCCTGTCACAAGGCCTGAGCGCGTACAACCCCAACTCGGTGCCTCTCCTCCCTCCCTCCTCAACCGAATTTGGGTACGCTCGGTCGACAGGCTTTTTTTTTGCCCATTGATAACGTAAAAGCGGGCGCTTACATCTGAATCCCGAGGCAGCCGGAAGTCGCGGCGCTTGGGCTCCCTTCGCTCGATGAACGCTTCGGCACCTTCGCTCGCGCGGCGCTGCGACGCGGTCGCTCCGTTCTTCGTGCTGGAGCTGATAAAAGAAGCCGGGCAGCTGGAAAGATCCGGTCGGTCGATCGTACATCTGAGCGTCGGCGAGCCCGATTTCACCGCACCGGAGCCGGTCGTGCGGGCCGCGCAAGCTGCCGTGGAATCGGGTCGCTCGCGCTACACACCGGCGCTGGGCATCACGGCGCTGCGCGAAGCGATCAGCCGCTTTTATCGAGACCGCTTCGGGCTGAGCGTCGAACCCGATCGGGTCGTGATCACCGCGGGGGCCTCAGGCGCGCTGGTGCTGCTGCTGTCGGCGCTGCTCGACCCCGAAGACGAAGTGCTGCTGCCCGATCCGTGCTATCCGTGCAACCGCCACATCGCATCGGCCGTCGGAGCCCGCTTTCGACTGATCACCTGCGGTCCCGCCGAGCGGTTCCAGCTGAGCGCGGCGGCGGTCGAGCCGGCCTGGTCCGCCCATACGCGCGGCGTGCTGATCGGTTCGCCTTCCAACCCCACCGGCACGACGATCCAATGGGACGCGCTGGCGCAGCTGTGCGACCGGGTGCTGGCGCGCGGCGGCTTCGTGCTGGTCGACGAGATCTACCAGGGTTTGACGTACGACCACGCGCCCGCGACCGCGCTGTCGCTGGACCCCCGGGTTGCGGTGATCAACAGCTTTTCGAAATACTTCGGGATGACCGGCTGGCGGCTCGGCTGGATCGTCGCGCCGCCCGAGTGGGTCGCGGCGCTGGAGAGGCTTTCACAGAACCTGTATCTGTGCGCGTCGGCGATCGCCCAGCATGCGGCGCTCGCCTGTTTCGAGGCTGACAGCCTTGAAGTGTTCGAGCAGCGACGCGAGCAGTTCCGGCAGCGGCGCAACTTCCTGCTGCCCGCCCTGCGGCAGCTCGGCTTCGGCGTGCCGGTCGTGCCCGACGGCGCCTTCTACGTGTACGCCGATATCAGCACGCTCACGCGCGCCGACGGCGACCGGTTCGAAGGCAGCTCGCAGTTTGCGCGACGGCTGCTGCACGAAGCCGGCGTGTGCCTGGTGCCTGGAAAGGACTTCGGCCGCTTCGACGCCGAACGGTATGTGCGGCTCTCGTACGCGACGTCGATGGAAAAACTGCAGGAGGCGATCCGGCGGATCGGCGCTTACCTGGGCCGATGAGCGGCCTGCGGTGCCGCCCTGGCCGGGGCGGGGGTCAGGAGGCGGAGGCCGAAGCGAGGGAGATCGAGGACGTGGCGGGCGTCACGCTGCCCACCGTCTTGGCCTCGGTGCGACCGCCAGCGGCCAGAGCCGCGGCCACGTTGCCGGCTGCAGCCATCTTGAGGCGCGCCATCTCGGACAGCACCCGCATGCCGTAGCCGCCGTCGTCGGACAGGTTGCCCGCACCCACGTAAAGCTGCAGCCCGCGCTCCAGCGAACCGCCGCGCCGGATCGCATCGCTCAGAATGGCCGATCCCACCCGGATGTTGGCCACCGGCTCCAGGGCGTTGTGCTGATCGCCGTCCAGCCCGAAGCGGGTCGCATGGACGCTGGTCATCACCTGCATCAGGCCCTGCGCACCGACCGGGCTCTCGGCGAACGGATTCAAACTCGACTCGACCGCCATTACCGCCAGGATCAGCAACGGGTCCAGTTGGGACTCGCGACCCGCTTCCCGCGCTGCGAGCACCAGAGGCCGCACCGCTTCGTCGGCGACGTGGTAACGGCGCGACAGATACTGGGCGACCAGCGCGTCGGGCGACTCCAGATGGACCCAGCGCACCGATTCGGCCAGGGCGTCGCGGGGGGCAGCCGTCGGGGCGGCAGTACCCTCGGAACCGGCGGCAGCCGTGTACGAATCGGGCCCGAACCAGCCGCGCATCATCTGTACGGTGGACTCGCGCACGCTCGGCATCGTCGCGATCGCGACTCCCGCCATCACCGTCAGCGTACCCACGGCCTCCGACAATCGCCGTAACATGCTGAGGCCGTTACCGGCCAGATCTGCTGCAGCCCCCACCCAATCGATACTCTGGCGGAATCTGCTGCCTGTGCAGTCTCGCATCACACCCTCCTGCGGCAATGTCAACGCCCAGATTGAGAACCGTAAGCGGGCGATCGCTTACATCTTCAAACCAGGGCCGTCTCGACTTCCGGTGAGTCGGCCCCCTGGCACCTTCTGGCCGCGGCGTCCTGCCGAGCCAGCCTACTGCGACGATCGAGGACCCGTTCCGGGCCCATCGCGACCTGTCGGTCGACTGTCGAGATGATCCAGTCTACGGGGCCAGACGTCTTCCGTAGTCCTTACCCGACATCGACTACCTGGGGTCAATTCTATTGTCTAACAAGGATCCGTCAATCGGGACACCTTTATTGCGGTGCGGGATTTCTTAGAGATCCGTTCTTAGAAAACTTCAGTCCCTAATTTAAAGGTCGAGTCCATCATAAAATAATGCAATTAATCAAACTATTAGAGAGAAGCTTCGGAATGCAGCGCGTGCTGTCTTTGGGTTTCGCTCGTTGCTGCGTCGCAACATCACCCCACTGGATACAGTGTTGCAGTACGGTGACTTGAGGGATTTCCTCCAGGCGCTCGATCGGGTCGGTCAGCTGGCCCGGATCGACCTCGAGGTCTCGCCGCGGCTGGAGATCACGGAAATCAGCCGGCGCGTGCTGGCTCGGGCGGGGCCGGCTCTGCTCTTTCGGCGGCCGGCCGGCAGTTCGATGCCCGTGCTGACCAACCTGTTCGGAACCCCGGAGCGCGTTGCGCTGGCGATGGGTGGGGACAGCAGGGACCGGCTGCGGGAGGTCGGTGAGCTGCTCGCTGCGCTGAAGGAGCCCGAAGCGCCCAGCGGATTGAGGGACGCGCTGGGCAAGGTCGCGCTGCTGAAAGCTGCCCTGTGGGATATGACGCCGCGCAGCATCCGAGGTGCGCCCTGCCAGCAGATCGTGTGGGAGGGTGCCGACGTGGACCTCGGCCGCCTTCCGGTTCAGACCTGCTGGCCACAGGATGTCGCACCGCTGATCACCTGGGGCGTCGTGGTAACGCGCGGTCCCCACCGCAGGCGGCAGAACCTCGGCATCTATCGCCAACAGGTCCTCGGACCGAACAAGGTGGCGATGCGGTGGCTCGCGCAGCGCGGCGGGGCGCTCGACTTCCGCGATCACCGGCTCGCCCGCCCGGGCGAGCCCTTCCCGATCGCCGTTGCGCTGGGCGCGGATCCGGCCACGGTGCTGGGCGCAGTGACTCCCGTCCCGGACCAGCTATCGGAATACCAGTTCGCCGGCTTGCTGCGAGGCTCGCGCACCGAAATCACCCGCTGCATCGGCAGCGAACTGGAGGTACCGGCCTCGAGCGAGATCGTTCTGGAAGGCACAATCCTGCCCGACGCGGCCAACCGCGGCGGGCAGATCAGCCCGGGCAGCGCCGGCTACGAGACCGCGCTGGAGGGGCCGTTCGGCGACCACACCGGGTACTACAACGAGGCGGAGCGCTTCCCCGTGTTCACGATCGAGCGGATCACGATGCGGCGCGATCCGATCTATCACTCCACCTACACGGGGCGCCCCCCGGACGAGCCGGCCATTCTCGGGGTCGCGCTGAACGAGGTCTTCGTGCCGATCCTGCGCCGGACCTTTCCCGAGATCGTCGACTTTTACCTGCCGCCCGAAGCCTGCAGCTACCGGGTCGCGGTCATCACGATGCGCAAGCAGTATCCTGGGCACGCCCGGCGAGTGATGTTCGGGGTGTGGAGCTTTCTGCGGCAGTTCATGTACACGAAGCTGCTGGTGGTGACCGACGCGGATGTCGACGCGCGCAACTGGAGCGACGTGATCTGGGCGATCAGCACGCGGGTCGATCCGGCCCGGGACACCGTGATCGTGGAAAACACGCCGATCGATTACCTGGATTTTGCCAGTCCGACGGCCGGGCTCGGCAGCAAGATGGGAATCGATGCGACCCACAAGCTGGCGGGCGAGACCGATCGGACCTGGGGGCGGCCGATCGAGATGGACGCCGCGGTGGTGGCCCGCGTCGACGCCATGTGGCAGGAGCTGGGTCTGCCGTGACGATCGAACGCAAGCCGATCCGGCGCGGCGGAATCCGCTCGGCGGGCTACGACACCTCGGCGCGCGTGCTGGAGGTGGAATTCGACGACGGTTCGGTGCTGCAGTACAGCGGCGTGGGCGCGGAAATCGCGCGGCGCTTTCTTTCCAGCGCCGCGCCAGCCAGTTACTACAAGGACAACATCGAAGAGGAATTCCCGTCGCGCCGGATCCGCTAGACCGGCTACTGGCGGATCGCTTCGACTTCGATCAACAGGCGCACTTCGTTGCCGACCGGAAACGGACCGCCAAAGCTCACCCCCCAATCCGCGCGGTTGATGGTGGCGGAAAAATCGCCGCCGCACACCTCGCGCTTCAGTAACGGGTTCTCGTAGCAGTTGAAGCCGGTCCCCTTCAACGTCACCGGCCGCGTCTTGCCCTTCAGCGTCAGCTGTCCGCGCACCTGGGACACGTCGTTGCCGTCGAAGCGGAAATCCTCCCCGACAAAGGTCGCCATCGGAAATTTTTCCGAATCGAAGAAGTCGGCCTCCTGCAGGTGGTGGTTCAGATGCTCGACCCCCGTATCGACCGAGGTCAGATCGACCGTGAACTCGACCTTACCGGTCTTGGCGGCCCGATCGATCGTCACCTCGCCCTCCTTCTTGTCGAACCGACCGCGATAGGTCGAGGTGCCGAAGTGCCTGACCTCCCACGTGGTCCAGGTGTGGGTCGGGTCGAACTTGTAAGTCACGGGTTGGGCCTGGGCCGCTGTAGCGGCGCCGGCCAGCAGTGCGAGGACAGCTTGAGCAAAACGATGCATTGGAAGAGCTCCCTATTGCGAACCTGGTTTCGAAAGCATTTGCGCCCCGCCGCGCAGCCACATCCGCCCGAGCAGCCCGTCCTTGTCGATGAAGTGGTGCTTCAATGCGGCCGCAATGTGCACGCCGACCAGCGTCGCCAGCGTCCAGGCCAGCGTTGCGTGCACGTCGATCAGCAGGTCGGCGAGCGCCTTGTCCTTGGGTGCCAGGTCCGGCAGTCGAATCAGCCCCAGGTAAACGGTGTGAAAGCCCAGCGCCGAGCTGTACGCCCAACCGGCCAGCGGAACGATAAAGAAGAATAAGTACATCGCCCCGTGCACCCAGCGCGTGGCATTGCGCTGCCAGGGCCGCATCGATTCGGGCAGCGTCGGCGGGCGGTGCGAAAACCGCCACAGCAGCCTCAGCACCGAAAGGCCCAGGATCGTCACGCCAATCCACTTGTGGTAGTTGATCCAGCGCACCCGCGCGGGCGATACCGGTGCGTCGGACATCTGCAGGCCGATCGCAAACCCCACCACGATGACTGCTGCGAGAAACCAGTGCAGCACGATCGCCAGCGCGGTGTATCGGGTCGAAGCCTGGGACGCCAATGTCGGAGGAGTTTTCATCGACGGAATTTCCGAACGCAGCGCGTTCCGAGCCGGTTGACAGGACGGATCGCGCAGCGGCGCAGTATATGCGACGATTTCAGGAGATCTTTCCCGCGGCCGGCAATGGTGCATCCGGCCGGCCGCAATGCCCGGACTGAACCATCCGGCGCACAGTTACGGGATCTGCGCGGCTGGCAGTTCTCGCAGGACCGAGTCGGTGCGCTGGAGCAGGAATGGGGCATCGCGGTGATGGTCGAACAACCGGGGTGCGGGCAGCATGGCCGCCATCTGGGCGGCCTGCTCGGGCGACAAGGAGGCGGCGTCCACCCCGAAGTAGTGCCGGGCCGCCGCCTGTGCGCCGAACACGCCGTCGCCCCACTCGGCCACGTTCAGATAGACCTCCAGAATGCGCCGCTTATTCCAGACGGCCTCCACCATCCACGTGATCAACAGCTCCTGGACCTTGCGCAGGTAGGTGCGATGCGCCGACAGGAACAGGTTCTTCGCCACCTGCTGCGAGATCGTCGAGCCGCCATGGGCGGGGCGGCCCCGCTTCCGATTCTGCTCGTACGCCTTTTCCAACGCTTCCCAGTCCACGCCCTCGTGCTCGATGAAGCGCGCGTCCTCGGCCGCCACTACCGCGCGCTTCAGGTTGCCCGAGATCCGGCCGTACGCGATCCATTGCTGCTTCAGGCGCGCCGGGGGATTGCGCGCCGCCAGCCTTTCCTGGGCATGGCTCATGAACGCGGTCAGTGCCGGGTTGTGCCACCTCCAGTACACAACCCAGCACAAGTACCACGCCTGGATCGTCGTCAGCACGATCAACAGCAGCAGCAGGGTCCGCCGGAGCCAGCGTCCCAGCTCGGCGCGCTTCACTTGGAGGTGCTGGTGCGGGTCTGGTCCAGCAATCGGCGCAACTCGCGGTACACCGGAGCGGTATCGGGCCGCACGCCGCGCCAGAACAGAAACGACTCGGCGGCCTGCTCGATCAGCATGCCGAGCCCGTCGGCCACGGCGTGCGCGCCGCCCCGCTCGGCCAGCCGCATGAAAGGCGTCGGCTCCGGCGCGTACACGAGGTCGTAGGCGATCGCGCAGTCGTCAAAGGTCTCCGGATCGATCGCCGGCGCGTCCTGGTTCAGACTGCTGGAGGTTCCGTTGACGATCAGGTCGAAGTGCTCGGCCGGGATCTCATCGAGCCGAATCGCCTCGACGCCGAACTCGTCGGCCAGCTCCTGGGCCCGACCGTGCGTGCGGTTGGCCACCGCAATCCACTTGGGCTTTTCCTCCAGCAGCGAGGCGATCAGGCCGCGCACTCCACCGCCCGCGCCCAGCACCAGGATTGCCGCGCTGGCCACTTTGAACCCGAGCCGGTGCGTGATGTCGCGCACGAAACCGATCCCGTCCGTGTTGTCGCCGTAGATCGTGTCCTCGTCGAACTTCAGTGTGTTGACCGCTCCGGCCAGGCGTGCCCGGCCCGTGAGCGAATCGGCCAGCTTGGAGGCATCCAGTTTGAACGGAATCGTCACGTTCAGCCCGAGGTAACCGGTATCGCGCAGGCCGAGCGCGAATTCCTCGAACCCGTCCAGAGGTCCTTCCAAGCGGTCATAGCTGATCGGCTGATGCGTGGCCTGAGCGAACAGCCGGTGGATTTCCGGCGATCGGCTGTGACCGATCGGGTTTCCGACGACGGCGTAGCGGTCGACCTTTGTCATCAGCTAATGTCTCGCGGACGTCGCATCGCCGACGGCGCGGGTACCGAACTGGTCGTTGGTAAACATCCAGGTCCGTGTGATCTCGAGCAGATCGGTGTCGTGCGCGATCTCGGGCGGAAACGGCGGATAGGGGGAAGCAAGCTTAACAATTCGGCGCGCCGCGCGGTCCAGCACCGGCGAACCGGACGAGCGTTCGATGATCGCATCCAGCAGCGTGCCGTTGCGATCGATCACCACCGTCATCTGCAGGGTGCCGTAGATGCGCCCGCGCGCTTCCTCCGGGTAGTTCTGGTTGCCGACCTTTTCGACCCGGCCGCGCCAGTCTTCGAAGTAGCGCGCGAAGCGATACTCCGAGGTGCTCGGCATGAAATGATGCCGGCGCGGCCGCTGCTGGTAATCCGAAATCTCTCTGGAAATTTCCGCTTCCATCCGGGCCAGCTGCTGACGGGCCGGCTCGGGTCGCCGTGCGCCGTCGTTCGTTTCCCTGCGCGCCTCCACCACGTAAGAGGACGAATTCATCTTCTGCACCATGGCCAGCAGCTGGCGCTGCTCCTGTTCCAGTTGCTCGACCGTCTTGCGCCGGACCTCGATCGTCTCTCCGTTGCGCTCCTCGGCCAGGTTCGGAAAGGGCGAGCTGCGCCGGCCCTCTTCGTTGCTGCCGCCGCCTTCCAGATTGGCCTGAGCCAGCGCCTGAGGCTTGGACGGACTCGCCGCGCTCTTCGCGTTGACCAGCACGATTTCCAGCGCCGGGTCGGATTGACGTATCCGCAACAGCTCCGGATCGACGAAGCGCACGGCCAGCACCAGGGCGTGCATCCCCGCCGAGGCCATCAGAGCCGACATCAGTACACGGTCACTGAACCAGGAGTCGATCAACTGCATTTGCCGCCCCGTCCCCGCGCTTGCGAAACGCCCGCACGGCAAGCCTTGAACGTTTCGAGAGTCTGCACCGTTTTTCAGGCGGCCGCCTCGGCCGCACCGTCCTGTGAATCCGGCGGCGCCGGCGCGGCCATATCGGCAGCGGCAGCGGCAGCGGCAGCGAACCGAGCCGGATCGAGCGCGGCATCCTCTTCCTCCAGCCCCTGCTCGTTGGAGGCATCGAGCACTCGATGCAGCCGTGTGTCCAGCGAAAGATCCAGCAGGTCGTGGCCGAGTATCTCGAGCTCGACACAGCGGCCGCGCGGCAAGGCCGGCAACCCGGGCACACGCACCACCAGCGGCAAACCGTCGAGCCTGAGCAGATCGGCCCGCAGCACCGTCGCACGGCAGCGCCGGACCGCATTCTGATCGAGCCAGCGCAGGCACCAGTAGCGCTCCATCGCCAGCTGGAAATCGTCATACGCCCCGTAGGCGGCGTCGAACGCCGACACGATCGCGAACAGCTGCGCATCGTTGCGACCGTATGCGGGCGGGTTGCCCCGGACCGCAGCCAGCAGCTGGCGCTGGTTCACCAGGTCCACGTAGCGACGCAGCGGCGAGGTGCTCCACGCGTAGTGGGCCACACCGATTCCATCGTGCGGCGCCGGCGCGGTCGACATCCGCACGCGCCCGGCCGACTGCGACCGGTACACGCCGGCCAGGCCCAGCTCGGCGAGCCAGCCTCCCCAGTGCGAGTTCGCGTAAATCATCAGTTCGGCCACGATCCGGTCCAGCGGCGAATCGCGCAGCCTCGGCCGGATCGTCACCCGCGCCTGCTCGCCCTCGCCTTCCAAGTCGAAGCTGTAGTCGATCCGCCCCCGGGCTTCCGGACGGCCGCGCGCCGCTTCCCGCTGCTTCTGCAGGGCACTCGCCAGCCGCCAGAGCACCGGCAAGCGGTCGTCCAACGGCAGCTCGGGCACTGAGGCGGCCAGCGCCTGCTCGGTTGCAATCGAGGCGAGCTCGTCGTGGCGCAGATTGGCCTCGATCCGGATCCGCTCCACCACGCTGGCGGCGGATTCGACCCGGACGCCTTGCGGATCCAGGTCCAGGTACAGCGACAGTGCAGGGACCGTACGGCCCTGGTCAAGCGAAAACGCGGCGATCCAGGCCTCGGGCAGCATCGTTATCTTGATGCCGGGCGCGTAAACGGTCGACATCCGCGAGCCGGCCAGCGTGTCGAGCGGATCGTCGCGCGCAATCGCCGTAGCCGGAGCCGCGATGTGAATGCCGACGCGGATCCGCCCGTCAGCCGTCCGTGAGACCGAAAACGCATCGTCGATCTCCGTGGTCGAACTGTCGTCGATCGAAAACGCCTGGACCGGGGCCAGCGCAAGCGCCGCATCGTGCGGCGGCGGATCGCCCGGCAGCGGAACAAAGCCGGTGCCGCGTGGAAAACAGCGCGCCAGGAAACTCTCCAGATGCCAGGCATAGGGCGAGACGATCGATCCGCGCGCCAGCAACAGCCGCAGCGCGGTCGTCTTGGACTCGCGTGCGGCTTGCTCGACGGCCCGGTACTCGGGCGAGTTCTTGTCCGGCCTCAACAGCAGCTGCGCGCCCTGGCAGCGGATCGGCTCCGGCAGGCGGCCGGCCAGCAGCTCGGCGACATGCGATGCGCGCCGTTCGTCCTGTTCGCGCCGCTTCGCAACCGCGGCCAGCGCCGCCTGCAGCACGTCGGGCGGAGCCGGACGGAACCGGCCCTTGCCCTTGCGGTGAAAATAAACGGGAGCCGAATGCAGGCGCATCAGGATGGCCGCCGCCTCGACCGCGGCGGGCTCGCGCCCGAAGTACTCCCGCGCGAGCTCCTGAAAGCCGAACTCCTGCTGGGGCGCGCATTGCCAGAGGAAGTCCACGTCCAGTGCCCCGGCTTCGCGACGAGCCTGCTCGAGCAGCATCACGCCGGCCGGCCGCTCGAAGCGCAGCAGCACATGGCCGGATTTGATCTTGGTGCGCTTGCCGCCGGGCAGCTCGACCTGAAACGAGGTGTCGGTCGACGACAGCACCGCGCCGACCTTCAGATCGCCTTCTTCCTCGAACAGAAGATGCATCGGAACCCGTCGTCTTTAGCCGTCGATCCGGGAGGAAAAGGCGCCCGCGCTCAGACGGTCAATCCTCCGGCCACCTCGATCACGGCGCCGTTGATGTAGCTCGCCTCGTCCGAGGCGAGAAACGCGTACACGTTGGCCACCTCGTCCGGCCGGCCGAGACGCCTTAACGGGACCCGTTCGGTCAATTGGGACAGCACACGCTGCGGGATCGACTCCAGGATGTGAGTCGCGATGAAGCCGGGACAGACCGCGTTGCAGCGGATCCCCTTCGGTCCGAGCTCGCGCGCCCAGGTCTTCACGAATCCGATCACACCGAACTTGCTGGCCGCGTAGTTGGTCTGCCCGAAGTTTCCGTAGATGCCCACCACGCTGGACGCATTCAGTATCACGCCCGATCCCTGCTCCAGCATCGGCGCGAGCACCGCTTTGCTGCTGTTGTAGGTCCCCTTCAGGTTCACGTTGATCACGTTGTCGAACTGCTCGTCCGTCATGTTCTGGATCCGAGCATCCTGCGTGATGCCGGCGTTGTTCACCAGGATGTCGATGCGCCCGAACCGGCTGCGCAGCTGGCCGACCATCTCGTCGAGCTGGTCACGCCGGGTCACGTCGACCGCGAACGACTCGATGATCTCGCCATTGAGCTTCAGCGCCGAACGGGCCGCCTGCAGCGCGTCGGCCGACAGGTCCACCAGGGCGACCGTTGCCCCCTCGTCGAGAAATTTTCGAGCCGTTGCATAGCCGATCCCCTGCGCCGCGCCGGTGATGACAGCCACCTTTCCCTTCAGTTTCATCGCTTCGCCTCAGGTCAGTCCATCACAGAAATCGAGCACCTCGTCCAGGTAGCGGTCGAAGTCCGACAGCGCGTGATCGGAGCCCTGGATCACGCGTTGCCGGCAGCCCGAGTACTTGGCTGCCATCGTGGTCCAGTCGATCACCTCGTCGCCGGTCGCGGCAATCAGGAAATAGCGCTCCGGACGGGTAATCCGGGGCGTGTCCGCGCCGCGCAGCTCTGCCAGATGATCTCCCGTCAGCTCCACGGTCTGATCCGAGAAATAGACCGGGTGTCGCCCGAGTTGGGAAGCCAGTTCGCGGTACGGGAAGACGGCCGGGTTCAACAGCACGGCACGGCAGCCGAGCTGCTCAGCCACCCAGGTCGCGTAGTAGCCGCCCAGCGAGCTTCCGACCAATGCCAGCTTGGCCGGATGCTCCAGCGCGGCCGTCGCCAGCGCCACATTCACCGCAGCCCGCGGCGACGCCGGAAGCTGTGGGCAGGCGAAATCGCCGGCGCGCCCGCGTGCGTCCAGCGCCGACCGGATCCGCTGCGCCTTGGTGGAGCGCGGCGACGAGCGGAAGCCATGCAGATAAAGGATCATCCGCCGTTGCCGACCGCCGGCGGCCCGGCGCGGCGCGCCAATTGGTCCAGGATCCGGTGCGGCATGCCCCCGAAACCCCCGTTGCTCATCACGACGACGTGATCGCCCGGCCGGACCGCTTCGGCCACCTGCGCTGCGAGCAGGTCGAGATCCTGCACGACGCAAGCGCTTTCGAGTTCGCGCAGCACCTCGGCGGCGTCCCAGGCCACCGCGCGGCGCCCCTCGCGCGGCGCATAGCAGAACACCCGGTCGGCCAGCCGCAGGCTGTCGACCAGCGGCTGCCGCATCGAGCCCAGGCGCATCGTGTTCGAGCGCGGCTCGAACACGGCCACAACGCGAGAGGCGGCGGCCGGCGTCGAGTCCACGCGCCGCCGCAGCCCCTGCAGCGTCGCCGCGATTGCGCTCGGATGGTGTGCGAAATCGTCGTACACGGTCACCCCGAAGGCCTCGCCAGCGACCTCCAGCCGGCGCCGCACGCCGGCGAACGTGCCCAGTGCCTCGATCGCGCGGCCCGGCTCGACCCCGGCCGCCGAAGCGGCGGCAATCGCTGCCAGCGCGTTGCACCGGTTGTGCTCGCCGGCCAGCGCCAGGCGCACCCGCCCGTGAACGGTGGAGCCGACCATCACATCGAATTCGTGCAGGCGCCCTTCCTCGATCCGGGCCGCGTGCCAGCCCTCGGGGTCGTTGAAGCGGTCCACCTGGCTCCAGCAGCCGCGCTGCAGCACGCGCGTCAGCGCGGCGTCGGCCCCGTTCACGATCAGCCGCCCGCTGGCTCGCACGCAGCGGACCAGGTGGTGAAACTGCGTCTCGATGGCCGCCACGTCGGCGAAGATATCCGCGTGATCGAATTCCAGGTTGTTCAGCACCGCAATCCTGGGAAAATAGTGGACGAACTTGCTGCGCTTGTCGAAAAACGCGGTGTCGTATTCGTCGGCCTCGATCACGAAGCGTCGGTCGTCTCCGATCCGCGCCGAGGTGCCAAAATCGAGCGGTACTCCCCCGATCAGGAACCCGGGCGATGCGCCCGCGGACTGCAGGATCCACGCCAGCATCGACGCGGTCGTGGTCTTGCCGTGCGTTCCGGCTACCGCCAGCACGTCGCGACCGCCAAGGACGTTCTCGTGCAGCCACTGCGGACCCGACACGAACGCCGCGCCGCTGTCCAGGATCGCCTCCATCAGCGCATTGCCGCGCGTGACCACGTTGCCCACCACGAAGCAATCCGGATTCAGCGCCAACTGGTCCGCCCCATATCCTTCGATCGGGTCAATGCCGGCCAGCTTCAATTGCTCGCTCATCGGCGGATACACTGCGGTGTCGCAGCCGGTCACGCGATGTCCGGTCGCCTTCGCCAGCTGCGCGAGGCCACCCATGAACGTGCCGCCGATCCCGAGAATGTGCAAATGCATAGCAACCTGATAGGCGTCTTTCAAATGCCGGGCGACTCGGAAGTGCCGGATCGTTGCGACCGCGCCGTACGGGGTACGGCCTCGGCAGTGGCACGGACCAGGGACCGCAGTGTGGACCGCCGTGCAGACCCGGCGGCCCTTTGTCCAGCCGCGACCGCAGGGGACGATTTCACCCGGCCTGCTGCGGCGCAGAAATGTAGCATTGTCAGGCGCTGGCATGGTCGCGGAGGGCCACCTAAACGATGAGCGAGAATCCCGTCCGCAGCGCCGTCCGGGGAGACGACCTGAAGACGGCTGTCGCCGCCTCCGCCGCGCGCTGGATCGCCGAGGAAGGCTGTGACTACGCCACGGCCAAGCGCAGGGCGGTGCGCGAAGTGCTGGGCGAGGCGGCCGGCGCGCTCGGCGCGATGCCCGACAACGCGCTGGTCGAGTCCGAGCTGCGGCGCTATCTGCGCCTGTTCGCCGCCGACAGCCAGCCCGCGCAGCTGGCCACGCTGCGGCGCCTGGCGCTGCGATGGATGAGGCGGCTGCACGAGTTCAACCCGCACCTGGTGGGCGCGGTCCTGAACGGCACCGCAACGGGTCATTCGGGCATCCACCTGAACCTGTACACCGACAGCGCCAAGGACGTGGAGATCTTTCTGCTGAATCAATCGCAGTCGTTCGACGTGCGAGACGCCGGACCGAACGCGGAAACGACGCAGGAGGTTCTCGAGTTCCTGATACGGGCCCCGCAGGACAGCGGGCTCGACGGCGCTGTGGGCGTGACGCTCAGCGTGATGGACCCGGTCGCGCTGCGCGTGGCTCCGGCCGGACGGGCGAAAGACCCGGACCTGCACCCAGTCGAGCGGGCCGGGCGCGCCAACGTGTCGATGGTCGAGCGCCTGCTGGCCGAGACCGACCCGCAAGGTGGCGGCAGCACCGTTTGACATGAGTGATCGCTGCGCGCACTCACCCCCGCCCCTCTCCCACTGGCGTAGGAGAGGGGAGTTATGTGCGGGAAATGGTCGGCAACCATTTCCCGAAGGACCGGATGGATGGCGCGCCGGACCGTTCTGATCGCGCTTGCCGTGTCGGCTGCGGCCTTCGCCGTGGCGGCCGGCGCCTTCTGGGGCTTGCGGCGGCCGGCGCCGGACGCTGCGGCCGATCAGGAGGCCGTAGCGCTGTTCGCGATGAAACTGCCGGACGCCGATGGGGTCGAGAGACCTCTTCTAGCCTGGCGGGGCAAGCTGCTGGTCGTGAACTTCTGGGCAACCTGGTGCGCCCCTTGCGTGGAAGAGATGCCCGAGTTGCAACGGTTCGCCGACGAGTTCGCGCCCCGCAATGTCGCGGTGATCGGCATCGGAGTCGACGACGCAGACAAGATCCGCGACTTCCGCAGCCAGCATCGACTGCGCATTCCGCTGCTGGCGGCCGGATTCGATGGGATGCAACTGGCGCAGCGTCTGGGCAACCCGGAACCGGTGCTGCCCTATACTGCGCTGATATCGCCCGACGGCCGGCTCGTCGAGGAGCATTCGGGCCGGATCCAGGAGCCCGAATTGCGCCGCTGGGTCGCGGAGCACGGTAGCCGCTGAGTACTTCGGGACTCTGACCCCGGGCTGGACAAAAGTGCGTGAATTGTAGACAATTCGCCGCTTCATACTAATAACAGACGCCTTCTGCCATCTTTTCCCGGACGGCGGAACCCTCGGTGGCACGCTCTGTCCTTGTCGTCAACGGGCCGAACCTGAATTTGCTCGGCAGCCGCGAGCCCGCGGTATACGGCCACAGCACACTCGCCGACATCGAGCGCGAGCTGGCCCAGGTCGCGGCCGGACTCGGGGTCGCGCTGCAGACCTTCCAGAGCAACCACGAGGGCGGTCTGATCGATCGGCTGCACGCGGCAAGGCTCGACGGCACGCAATTCGTCATCATCAACGCCGGCGCGCTGACGCATACCAGCGTCGCGCTGCGCGACGCATTGGCCGCCGTGGCCATTCCGTTCGTCGAAGTACACCTGTCCAACGTGTACCGGCGCGAGCGCTTTCGCCACCGCTCGCTACTGGCCGACCTGGCGGTCGGATCGATCGTCGGCCTGGGAGTCGCCGGATACCGGCTGGCCCTGGAATTCGCCGCCACCTACTCGTTGCCGCCCGCCGCGGCCCCCGGGTGAGCCGGCGGCGATGGACCTTCGAAAGCTCAAGACGCTGATCGACCTGGTGGCCGACTCCGGGATTGCGGAGCTCGAAGTCACCGAGGGCGAGGACAAGGTGCGTATCGTCAAGCAGGCCGGCGCGCACGCGGCGGCGGTGCTGGCGACGGTCCCGCTCGCGCCAGCGGTCGGCTCGGCACTGCCGCCCGGTACAGCGGCGGCGCCGACGGCCGAAGAACCCAAGGGGCACCAGGTGAAATCGCCGATGGTGGGCACGTTCTACCGGGCATCGGGGCCGGACGCCAAGCCGTTTGTCGAACTCGGCCAGGCGGTGAAGCCCGGCGACACGCTGTGCATCATCGAGGCGATGAAGCTGCTGAACGAGATCGAGGCCGAGGTGGCCGGCACGGTGAAGGAGATCCTGGTCGAAAACGGCCAGGCTGTCGAATACGGCCAGGTCCTATTCGTGATCGCCTAGCCGGCCGATGTTCGGAAAGATCCTGATCGCCAACCGCGGCGAAATTGCGCTGCGTATCCAGCGGGCTTGCCGGGAGCTCGGGATCAGGACCGTGGTCGTGCATTCCGAAGCCGACACGGACGCCAAGTACGTGAAGCTGGCCGACGAGTCGGTGTGCATCGGGCCGGCGCCGTCCCGGGACAGCTACCTGAATGTTCCCGCCATCATCAGCGCGGCCGAGGTCACCGACGCCGAGGCGATTCACCCGGGCTACGGTTTTCTTTCCGAAAACGCGGACTTCGCCGAGCGCTGCGAACGCAGCGGGTTCGTGTTCATCGGGCCGCGACCCGAGTCGATCCGGCAGATGGGCGACAAGATCACGGCCAAGCGGACGATGGTCGATGCCGGCGTGCCGACCGTACCGGGGTCTGACGGTCCGCTGCCCGAGGAGCCGCGCGACATCGTGCGCGTCGCCCGCTCGGTCGGTTATCCGGTCATCATCAAGGCGGCCGGCGGCGGCGGCGGCCGGGGCATGCGCGCGGTGCACACCGAGGCGGCCCTGCTGAGCGCGGTGGCGATGACCCGCCAGGAGGCCCAGAGCGCCTTCGGCAATCCGTCGGTCTACCTGGAGAAGTTTCTCGAAAATCCGCGCCACATCGAAATCCAGGTGCTGTCCGATCAGAGCCGCAACGCGGTCTGGCTGGGCGACCGCGACTGTTCGATGCAGCGGACCAGATCCGGATCGCCGCGGGAGAGAAGCTGACGCTGCGCCAGCGCGACATCACATCGCGCGGGCACGCGATCGAATGCCGGATCAATGCCGAAGACCCTTTCAGATTCACGCCCAGTCCGGGCCGCATCACGGCCTGGCACGCGCCGGGCGGCCCCGGCGTGCGGGTCGATTCCCACGCCTACGCCGGCTATTTCGTTCCGCCGCACTATGATTCGCTGATCGGCAAGTTGATCTGCTACGGGGACAACCGCAACCAGGCGATCGCCCGTTTGCGGATCGCGCTGTCCGAGATGGCCGTGGAAGGCATTCTTTCGAACATTCCGCTTCATCGCGAGCTGATGCTTGACGAAAAGTTCATCCAGGGCGGCACCAGCATCCATTACCTTGAGAACCGTCTGGCCGCCATCCACGCCCCCCGATCCTGACGGTGATCGGCCCGCCGGCTTGACCGAATTCGTCGTGCTGGCCGATGCAGGATGGGCCGAGGCACTATCGGACGCGCTGCTGCAAGCGGGCGCCTGGTCCGTCAGCGTCGAAGACGCCGCCGATTTGCAGCGCGACGAGCAGCCCATTTTTGCGGAGCCGGGCGAGGAGCCGGCCGTGCATGAGCCGCTCCCTCCCGTCCCCGTCCCGTTGTGGCCGCTGAACCGGCTGCGCGTGCTGCTCGGACCGGACCGGGCACCGAAGGACGTGCTGGAGGTGGCGGCCGGCCGTCTGGATCGGGCACCGCCCGCCATCACGACCGTGCGCCAGATCGGCGAACAGGACTGGGTCATGGCCAGCCAGGCGCAGTTTTCGCCGCTCAGAATCGGCCGGCTGTGGATCGTTCCGTCCTGGGTCGATCCACCCGATCCGTCCGCTGTGAACCTGCGCCTGGATCCGGGCATGGCATTCGGTACGGGAGCGCACCCCAGCAGCCGGCTGTGCCTGCAATGGCTGGAGGCCCATGTGGAGCCCGGCATCCGCGTGCTCGACTATGGCTGCGGTTCGGGCATCCTGGCGATCGCCGCGGCCAAGCTTGGCGCGCAGTCGGTCACCGGCGTCGACATCGATCCGCTTGCGCTGCGGGTCGCGCGCGAAAACTCGCGGCGCAACGCAGTCCGGGCCGATTACACTGGTCCCGAGTCGCTTCGCTCCGACGGCCCGAGCGCCCGCTTCGACGTGGTGATCGCCAACATCCTGGCCAATCCGCTGATCCTGCTCGCACCGGTGCTGCTCGGGCTGCTGGCCGATCGAGGTTCCATCGTGCTGGCGGGAGTGCTCACGCGCCAGGTCGATGCGCTGGTTCGTGCCTACCGCGCGGCCGACCCACGTCTGGGCCTGGTGGAGTGGGGCCGCGACGGCGATTGGGTCTGCCTCGCAGGCCGGCGTGCGGATCGCTGATCATGGCGCTCGCCGCGAGCTGTCCGCACTGCCGCGCGCTGTTTCGCGTGGTCGCGGACCAGCTGAAGCTGCGCGGGGGACTGGTCCGTTGCGGCGCATGCCGCCACGTGTTCGATGCGATCGGCAGCCTCAGCTACGTGGACGATCACGCGCTGATGCAGAAGCGGGCCGAGGCGCCGATCGGGGGCGCCGCCCTGCCGGGCCCGGCCGTTGCGGCAGCGCCGGCGAGCCGGCCACAACGGCCGCGCGAGGCGGTGGCGCCAGCGGCGGCCAAGCCCGCCGCGCCGCCCGCGCCGCGCCCCCTCGGCGTCGGCCGGCGCCCGCCCCCGCCTTCGCGCGGGGAGGAAATCCGCGACGAGCTGGCAGTGCCAACCCTGTTCGGCGTGGCCGAACCGCCATTCGAATCGCCCGCCGCGGTTACGCCGAAAGCGGCCACGTCGGCGACGCCCTCGAACGCGGTGCGGGGGCCGATCGAATCACAACTGGCGCAGGCCGCTGCGCCCGACGCTGATGAGCGCCTGCAGGCTGTACGCTTGCAAGGTCGCCTGGCCGGCGCACGCGGAGTTGCTGACCATCATCGGCTCGGAGCTGGCCGCAATCCCCGGCACCGATGTGATCGAGCTGAACGCCGCGCTGCGAAGCCGCGCCAATTTCATCATGGGCCTGCCCGCGCTGGAAGTGACACTGACCGACACCCTGAACCGGACCATTGCCCGTAAGGTGTTTCTACCGGTCGATTACCTGGCCTCCAGCGGAGAACCATCGTCGAGGATCGACGATGGGCTGGCGCCGGGCTCCGACCTTTCGGTGCGGCTCGTGTTCGAAGCGCGAGGCCTGAACGCTGCGGGCTTCGTCCTGTATCCGTTTTACCTGTGACGCCGGCCCGATCGGCCCGGCGCCGACGACGAGCCCGACTGCGAACCGACCAGGCAACCGATGACCATTCTGATCTGCGGATCGTTCGCCTACGACTCGATCATGCTGTTCCCGGGTCGTTTCAAGGAACACATCCTGCCCGAGCAGGTACACATCCTGAACGTTTCCTTCCTGGTGCCATCGTTGCGGCGCGAATTCGGCGGATGCGCGGGCAACATCGCCTACAACCTTGCGCTGCTGGACGGCTCGCCGTTGCCGATGGCCACCGTCGGGGACGACAGCCAGCCGTACCTGGAGCACCTGGACCGGTTCAAGATCGACCGCCGGTTCGTGCGGCAGGTGCCCGGTACCTTGACCGCTCAGGCGTTCATCACGACGGACCTGGACGACAATCAGATCACGGCCTTTCATCCGGGCGCGATGTCGCACTCGCACCTGAACCGGATCGATCCGGCCGGCGTGCAACTGGGCATTCTCGGCCCCGACGGACGCGACGGCATGCTGCAGCATGCCGAGCAGATGAGTCAAACAGGGATCCCGTTCATTTTCGACCCCGGTCAGGGCCTGCCGATGTTCGAGGCCGCCGAGTTGCAGTGGTTCGTCGAGCGCGCGCACTACCTTGCGCTGAACGACTACGAAGCCAAATTGATGGCCGCCAAGACCGGCTCCGATATGGAATCGCTGGCGCGGCGCCTGAAGTCGGTCGTCGTGACGCTCGGAGCGCAAGGATCCCGGATCCACGTGAACGGGCGCGTCCTGGAGATCCCAGTCGCGCCGGCGCGGGCCGTGCGCGATCCCACCGGCTGCGGCGATGCCTACCGCGCCGGGCTGCTGTTCGGACTCGTCCACGGACTGGACTGGCCGACCACCGGAAGGCTGGCTGCCGTGATGGGTGCACTCAAGATCGAGCAGGAAGGCGCCCAGCGGCACACGGCCGCACGGGCGCAGATCGAGGAGCGTTTCCTGGAGGCCTTCGGGTATCGACCCTGGTGATCGACCCGAGCGCAGCCGTTTTGCGGGCGCCTGCTACAGGCGTGCCCAGTCCAGGATCAACAGCAGTATCTGCACCAGCAGCAGGAACGCGATCGGCGACAGGTCGAAGCCGCCGATCAGCGGCAACGCGCGCCGAAAAGGCGCGAGCAGCGGGCGCGTCAGCAGGTCGAAGGTTGGGGCCAGCGGCGCATGAGGATTGACCAGGCTGAGCAGCACGTAGATAAAGACCAGCACCGTCAGCATGTACAGCGCCCAGTGCAGGAGCAGGCCGAGCACCTGGGGCAGCAGCAGCGCCCAGTCCAACGGCACCGCGATCCCGGCCAGCCTCATCAGCAACACGAACGCCAGCGCCACCGCCAGCGCTGCCATCACGCACGGCCAGTCGATCCGGGTTCGGCCCGGAAGCAGCACGCGAAACGGCTTGACCAGCCATTCCGTCAGGGCCCAGGAGAGCTGAACCAGTGGATTGTGGCCGGCGATCCGCAGCCAGGAAAGGTACACCCTGAGCAGCAGCGCGCCCCCGA
>VBCK01000163.1 GCA_005882215.1 Betaproteobacteria bacterium
ACTTTCAGGTGCAAGTCCGACGCTTTGCTTTCGACGGCGCGGCGCAGAAGATCGTCAATGCTGATGGCCATATCGTGTGAACCCCGCAAGAGTGCAGCTAATGTACGAAGCTAGCATCGGCCGGGAGGGGCGAGCAAGGAAACCGCAGAGGCCGGTTGCGCGCTAGTTAACTGGCCATGGGACTAGTTTTTCAGTGGAAACCGCGGCTCAAGGCTTTTTGAGGTAGAGCGAGTCGTAGAGCAGGCCGGCGACAAAGCCTCCGGCCAGCGGACCGACCCAGTAAACGCCGTGATTGGCCCAATGCGTGGCGGCGAGCGCAGGCCCAAATGCCCGAGCGGGGTTCAGGGCCGCGCCGGTAAGAGGCCCGGCGACGAGAATGCCGAGGGTAATCGAGAGGCCGATGCCAAAGCCGGCGATGGAGCGAAACGCGCCTTTTTCATCGACGGCGGTGGCGAATACTGTAAGCACGAGGAAGAAAGTGGTTACGGCTTCGAGAGCCATGCCTGCCCACCGAGGAAAATCGCGGGCCAGTTCCGGTGTGCCCAGGATGACGGCACGCCAGGTCTCTTCGGGAACCACGGCCTTCAGCAAAAACGCAGCGGCAGTCGCGCCGGCAAGCTGCGCGGCCCAATACAGTATGGTGTCCACGGTGTTCAAACGCTTGGTGACCCAGAAGCCGATGGTGACCGCGGGATTGAAATGTCCGCCGGAAATGTGGCCGAACGCGGAAACCATGATGCCGATGGCGAGGCCGTGGGCGAGGGCGATGCCGAGAAGACCGAGGCCGCCCGCGCCGTGAAGATATTGATCCGTGCAAATCGAGCCGGCGCCGAAAAAAATCAGCGCAAACGTTCCGAGGAATTCTGCGATCAGTTTTTGCGATGTGCCGTACATCGATGATCCTCCGCGAAAGGAAAGGAATTCGTGCCCGATGCAAACCGCTGCATTCTAGCCGGAATGCGGCGCGGAACGCCAGCGTTCTGGACCGAAGGTTGACAGTCCGCACTTAACAGTCGAAAGGAGAGAAAACACGAAAGAGAATAAGGACGCTGAGCGTTGCGGCGTTTGTAACGACGTTTTGGCCTGTGACCCGGCCGCGCAGACAGAGTCTGCCCGCGGCCATTCATTAGGTGCGTCGGCTCTTCTCTCCCATGCCTTTGAAGAACGTATAGCAGAAGACGCTATCTGCTTCAGCCGCTCTGTGAAGATCCCGAATACCTGCATCAAAGGTTTCTGGATCGGTAATGCCCGCCGCGATCGCCGATTCACGAACTCCCTCGATCATCGCGGTGAACGTTTTCCTGGTGAAGGCATCGACGAGGTCGGGCCTGCTCGAATCCACATACACCATGCGCGGGGTGACGTGAACCGCTTCCAGCCCCGCCTCGATCATAAGCGGATAGAGCTGCCGGCCAAGCAAGGCGTTGCCACCTGCCAAACGCTGCAACTCGACTTGGCACTGGATTGCCTTGCGGGCTGCGCTGCTATCGGGATGGAAGTAGGTCGATCCGTGGTCACCCTCAATGACAGTCATGGTGCCACCAGGTCTGAGCAGTCGGTTGAGAATCGCAAGCGCCTGAGAAGGTCGCGACAGGTGCTCCAGGACGAAACAGACGAATACGTGATCGAAGGATTCGGGGGCAAAGGGTGGCGAGAAGATGTCCGCCTGCTGGAACTGCACATTGGTAATTCCCGCCGCACCGGCCACCCGCTTTGCTTCCGCGACCGATTGCGCCGAGACATCGACCGACATAAATCGTGCGCCCGGGCTGCGCCGAGCCAGGGTAACTGTCTGGGCTCCGACGCCGCACCCTGCTTCGAGCACCAGGCTTCCCGGAGGGTATGAGGTGTCGGAGTGCAGTAAGTCGACTAGCGTTCCCGCCTGGTCTTGCAGACGCTCGTTCTCACGCGGGTGATAACCATGCACGTAGGCCTCGTTCATCCCACCCGCTCCCCAGGTTCAAAACTTCTGAATGAGATTCATGAAAATATGTGTAAAAACAGTGATGTATACAACTTCATTGAGATCGAATCTGAAGTATATCTTTAGAGCACACCCCTCGTATCGCCTTGGCCACGCGATCCGCACCGGGGAAACTATGGCTTCCGTCCCGAGATCCAGCGTCGTGACGTCGGGCAGGCCGAGTAACGGGAGCCAATGGAAGTGCATACAGTCATCGTGATCTCGATTGGCTTGATACTGCTCGGGCTGTGTACGTTCGTGGGGCACATGCTGGGCGGTGCGCCTGGTATGTCAGCGGCGACGCTCGTCTTCCTGCCTCTGTGGTTCATCGGGGCGGGGATCAATCTGATCATCGGCGTCAAGAGGGCGGGTTACTCGATTGCAGAAGAGGCTCCCGTCTTTCTGGTCGTTTTCGCCGTACCTGCGGTCGTCGCACTCTTCGCCTGGTGGAAATTCCGTTGACGCCGAGCCGAGATCCCGCAATCAGGCGCTCACAGTGCCGGCGGGAGCGACGACTCCGGCACCGCGTTCTGTCTCAACTTGCACCGGGGAAAACCGTCATGGGCCACGGCAGAGCTACTTCGCGCGCAGGCGCAGCGCGTTGCCGATCACACTGACGGACGAAAGACTCATCGCGAGCGCTGCGATCATCGGTGAGAGCAGGATCCCGAATGCCGGATACAAAACGCCTGCGGCGATCGGGATTCCGACGGCGTTGTAAAGGAAGGCGAAGGTCAGGTTCTGTTTCATGTTCGCCACGGTTGCGGTGGAGAGCTCGCGGGCGCACACAATGCCCCGCAGGTCGCCTTTGACGAGCGTTACGTGGCTCGAGGCCATGGCCACGTCGGTCCCGGTGCCCATCGAGATGCCGACATCTGCCGCTGCTAGCGCCGGTGCGTCGTTGATGCCGTCGCCGGCCATCGCAACCCGCCGGCCTTGCGCCTTCAGGCGTGCGACCAGCTCGGCTTTGTCCCGCGGGCGAACTTCCCCGTAGATCTCGTCGATCTTCAATTGCCGTCCGACCGCGCGGGCGGTCGCCAGGCCGTCGCCCGTGGCCATGACGATGCGGATGCCCGCTGCCCTGAGCGCCGCGAGCGCCTGTGGCGTCGACTCCTTGATCGGATCGGCGATCGCGATCAGGCCCAGCAGCTGCCCTTGGCTGGCGACGTACACGACGCTGGCGCCGCGTTGCCGCCAGCCATCAGCCGCCGGCAGCAGCGGCGCAGGATCGACACCAATCTCCTTCATCAGCACCGCATTGCCGACCGCCGCCGCAGTGCCGTCCACCCTTCCCCGCACGCCGATGCCGGTCGAGGACTCGAATTCGCTGGCCGCTCCCAGCTCGATGCCGCGGTGGCGCGCTTCGGCGACGATCGCGTCGGCGAGCGGATGTTCGGAGCCCTGGTCCAGCGTCGCGGCAGCGCGAAGGACGTCCTCTTCCCGACGACCTGCAGCCGCGACGACGCCCTGAAACGTGGGTCTTCCAACCGTCAGCGTGCCGGTCTTGTCGACGATCAGCGTGTCGACTTCCCGAAGGTGCTCGATCGCTTCGGCATCCTTGAACAGCACTCCCGAGGTCGCGCCCTGCCCTGTGGCGACCATGATCGACATCGGAGTGGCCAGGCCGAGGGCACACGGGCAGGCGATGATCAGCACGGCGATCGCGTTGACCGTGCCGTAGACCCACGACGGCGCGGGCCCGAACAGGCCCCAGGCGAAAAACGTGACGAGCGCGATCACCCCTACAACCAGAACAAACCAGAACGACACCTGATCGGCCATCCGCTGTAGCGGAGCGCGCGAGCGTTGCGCGGCGACGACCAGCTGTACGATCTGCGACAGCACGGTGTCCGAGCCGACCTTCTCGGCCCGGATCACGAGACTGCCGGTTGCGTTCAGCGTGGCCCCGATCACCGTCGCGCCGGGGGTCTTTTCGACCGGTACCGGCTCGCCGGTCAGCATCGACTCGTCCAGGTTCGATCGGCCTTCGAGGACCTCCCCGTCCACCGGGACCTTCTCGCCAGGTCGGACCCTCAGGCGATCGCCAACGCGCACCTGTGTCAGTTCGATGTCTTCTTCGCTGCCGTCGTCGCGCAGCCGGCGCGCCATCTTCGGCGCAAGGCCGAGCAGGGCCTTGATCGCAGCGGAGGTCTGCGAGCGGGCGCGCAGTTCCAGCAGCTGCCCGAGCAGCGTCAGCGAGACGATAACGACAGCGGCCTCGAAGTACACGGGGACCCTGCCCTCGACGACAAACGAGGCCGGGAAGATCTGCGGCGCAATCGTGGCTACGGCGCTGTAGAAAAAAGCGACGCCGACGCCCGTGCCGATCAGGGTCCACATGTTGGGACTGCGATTGACAAGGGACTGCCACCAGCGAAGGAAGAACGGCCACCCGGCCCACCAGACCACGGGCGTCGCCAGCAGCAGTTCGACCCAGGGCTGGACCGCAACGTCAAGCAAGTGCCAGCCGTGTCCGACCATGGCCAGCGCCGTCACGATCACGGTCAGGGGCAGCGTCCACCAGAAGCGGTGTGCGAAGTCCACGTATTCGGAATTCGGTCCGTCGTCGAGCGTCGGCATCACTGGCTCGAGGGCCATGCCGCAGATCGGACAATTGCCGGGCTGCGGCTGCCGAATCTGCGGATGCATCGGGCAGGTGTAGATCGTTCCGATCGGGCCGGCTGCGGCCAGGATCGGCCTGGCTGCGTCGGGTCGATTCGAGACGCCGACGAAGCGCTGCGGTTCGGCGGCGAACTTCGACTTGCACCCTGAACAGCAGAAGTAGTACGTCGTACCGTCGCGGTCCAGCCGGTGAGGCGACCGCTGCGTAACGGTCATGCCGCACACCGGGTCCTTCAGGATGGTCGACGGCGTTGCAGCGGGCGCGGTGCGTCCGCCATGACCTGCGCGATCGTGATTGGCGTGCGTCGCCATATCGCCCGAGTGTATAGGTGGCGACGTGCCCGGGACAATCTGGGTCGCCACAGATGGCGACGCTAGGCGGAGTAGTTGCCGTCGGTGCTGACCGAAAGCTGCCGCCAGCTTCCGAGTTCGGCTCGCATTACCGCGAGTTTGGCGTCGGCCGCGTCGGCGGCGATGGATCCCGCCAAGAAGCGCATCGGTGGCTTGGCTTCGCTTGCCAGATGCACTATCGCCCCCGCGAGCTTCGCAGGATCACCCGGCTGCTGACCATTGCGCCGTTCGAAGAACGTCCGCAGCTGGGCACGGCGGTCGTCGTAGTCAGTAACGACCTTGTCCGCGAAGCGGAGCGACTCGGGGGTGAGGAACTCGGTACGGAAAGGGCCGGGCTCGACAATGGTCACGAAGAGTCCAAAGGGCGCGACTTCCTTCGACAGAGACTCCGAAAAGCCTTCGAGGGCGAACTTGCTTGCGCAGTAGAGCGACGCCAGCTCTGCGCCGAGGACGCCGCCAAGTGACGAAATGTTGAAGATGCGTCCGTTGCGAGCGGAACGCATGATGGGCAGGACCGCCCACGTAACGTTGAAGACACCAAACAGATTCGTGGCGAACTGGGCCTGCGCGTCGCGGATCGTCGTCTCTTCGAAGAATCCCAGATGGCCGTATCCCGCGTTGTTGACCAGCACATCAATTGCGCCAAACCGCGATACGGCCGCATCGACCGCAGCCCGCGCTTGATCGGCGACGGTAACGTCGAGCTCAACCGGCAGAAGCTGGTCGCTGTCCGGCCCGAGACCGTCAATGATGGCCCTTCGCTGGCGGCCCGCGGCGACCACACGATCTCCAGCCCAGATCGCTGCTCTTGCGATTTGTGCACCAAGCCCGCGGCTGGCGCCGGTAATGAACCATGTTTTCTGCATCGTTGGCTCCGTCCAAACCGAGGCTTCATTGAAGCGTAGTGCTATGCCTCGCCGGTAGCACGACCGGCACCCTCCTGCGGTCTAGAACCTCAGCAGACTAAGCCGCAGATCCCTCTGCTCGTCCTTTTCCAGTTGGGAAATCTCAATCTCGACACTTCCGGCCTGCTCCAGGGGGACTGCTCTTCCAATTGAACTGAAGTGGCGGATGCCCTTGGGAGAGTTCTGGTGCAGTCTGTGGCAGGCCTTCGCCATTTCAGGGCTGCCGAGCAGACAATCCCTGATCCAGGTTGCTCCATTTGGCAGTTCCGTAGTCAACGCGTCCATACTGGTGCCCTTCCCGTTGTGACGGCGGATCGCTTCGGTGGCCGCCTGCAAAATGATCTGTTAGCGCCCATCGGCTCTGGACAGCTTCGACTCCAAAGCGCCCGCCGCACCGATCGCCCCGGCAGCTTCGGGAGCGCGCGGCGCGTCACCCGCTCGTTCGATCCAGCCGCCACCCAGAAATCGGTACAGGTCGACCAGATTCGTGAGGCGTGCGAGGCGCACCGATACCAGCGTCTGCTGGGCGTTGTACAGATCGGTTTGCGCGGTGAGCACCGTAAGGTACGGATCCACGCCGCTGCGGAACCGCAGGTTCGACAGGTCGAGCCGGCGTTGCTGGGCCTCGGTGAATCGCTCCTGGGATGCAGCCTGGTCGTCGTATGTTCCGCGGGCGGCAAGGCCGTCCGCCACTTCCCGAAATGCCGTCTGGATGGCCTTTTCGTACTGGGCGATGCTGATGTCTTTCTGGATTTTCGCCACATCCAGGCTGGCCTGCAGGCTGCCTGCGTTGAAAATGGGCAGCGTGATCGAGGGTGCAAAGCTCCACTCCTTGGAGCCTGCCTTGAACAGACCATCGAGCGCCGAGCTCGCCGTCCCGAAGTCGCCGGTCAGACCGATGGTCGGAAAGAAGGCCGCCCGAGCGGCCCCGATGCTGGCGTTTGCGCTGCGCAGCACCGCCTCGGCCTGCATGATGTCGGGGCGGCGCGCCAGCAGGTCGGAGGGCAAGCCCGCTGGGATGTCGGCGAGAATCGTTTGCGCACTCAGGGGAACCGGCGGCGGCAGGTCCTGCGGGAGGGGTTGACCGAGCAACAGCACCAGCGCGTTCTCTGCCTGGGCACGCCCACGGATCTGCGCTGAATAATTCGCCTTGGCCTGTTCGACGACGGTTTCCGCCTCACGCAGTGAGAGCTCGGTTCCCGTGCCGGTCTGAAATTGAAGCAGCGTCAGCTTGTAGGAGGCCTGCGCGCTCTCGAGCGTGCGTTCGGTCACCGCCACGAGTTCGTCGAAACTGAGCAGCGTCAGGTACTGATCCGCGATTTGCGACACCAGCAGGATCTCGGTCGCTTTTCGCGCCTGGGCGGAGGCGAAATACTGTTGCAATGCTGCTTCGCTCAGGCTTCTGAGGCGGCCAAAGAAATCGATCTCCCACGACGCGGACAGGTCAACGGAATACGCCCGTTGTACGAACGCTTGTTTGAAGGACGAAACGCTTGCGGGCGTACGTGAACTCGACAAACCGGCGGCGGCATCGATCTGCGGAAACAGCGTTGCACGCTGAATCCGGTACTGGGCCTGCACCTGCGCGACGTTCAGGGCAGCAACGCGCAGGTCCCGATTGTTGGCGAGTCCGATTTCCACCAGTCGCTGCAGGCGCCGATCGGTCAGGACATCGCGCCAGCCGATATCGGCCGCCTTTGCCGCGGCTGCGGCGGCCAAGGCGGCCGGAGCCTTGGCGGAGGCGGCCGGCTTGTAGGCATCGCCGGCAGGAAATGTCGCGGCCACCGGTGCAGCCGGCTGCACGTACGTCGGCTGCAGTGCGCAGCCGCCGACAAGTCCTGCGCCGGCCATCAGCGCAGCAGCGAGACAAGGCACCGTTTTGCCGCCGCCCACAAGATCCGGCAATCTGCGCTGCGTCATTTCGTCGCCTCTCCGGCGTTCGATTCAAACGCCAATGGGGGTGACCATGCCGCCGGCGCCGCGGTCTTCTTCCTGAACACCTTTTCGGTGATCACGTAAAAGAACATCGGAATCAGAAATGGCGCAATGAATGTCGCGCTCAACATTCCACCGATGACGCCCCGGCCGACTGCGTTCTCGGTACCGGAGCCGGCGCCGCTGGCGATGGCCAGGGGAAGCACGCCAAGGACGAACGCCAGCGAAGTCATCAAAATCGGCCGCAACCGCAGGCGCGCCGCTTCGACGGCCGCATCGATCGCCGATTTGCCCTGCGTTTCGAGGTCGCGTGCGAATTCGACGATCAGGATGGCGTTCTTGGAGGACAAGCCGATCGTGGTCAACAGCCCGACCTGGAAAAAGACGTCGTTTTCCAGGTGCATTGCCTGCGCTACCGCGACCGCTCCAAAAACCCCAATCGGCACCACCATGATGACCGAGATCGGTACCGTCCAGCTTTCGTACAGGGCGGCCAGGCTCAAGAACACGACGAGCACGGAAAGCCCGTACAAGAACGGCGCCTGCGAGCCCGACTGCTGCTGCTGCAGGGAGGTTCCGGTCCATTCATAGCCGATACCGGCGGGCAATTTTTTCACGAGGCCCTCCATCACCGCCATGGCCTCTCCCGCGCTCTTGCCCGGTGCGGCCTGGCCCTGTATTTCCACGGACGACACGCCGTTGTAGCGCTCGAGTTTGGGCGATCCGTAGCTCCACGAGCCGTTCGCAAACGAAGTAAACGGCACCATCGATCCGGCGGCGTTGCGCACGTAGAGCGATCTGAGGTCGTCCGGGTTCATCCGGAACGGGGCATCGGCCTGCACATAGACCCTCTTGATGCGGCCGTCGGTATCGAGAAAGTTGTTGACGTACTGCGAACCCCATGCAATCGAGAAGGTCTGGTCGACATCGGTCAGGTTGACACCGAACGCATTGGCCTTCTCACGGTCGATGTCGATCTTGTACGTCGGATTGTCATTGATGCCATTGGCGCGAACGAACGCCAGGTTGGGATCATGCCTTGCCAGGCTCACGAGCTGATCGCGCGCCTGCATCAGCTTGACGTGCCCAAGACCGGCACGGTCTTGCAATTCCAGATCGAAGCCCGATGCCCATCCCAGGGCGGGAATCGAGGGTGGATTGATCGGAACGATGACGGCATCCTGGTACGAGCTGAAGTGCTTGGCTGTGCGAGCCAGCACCGCCTGCACTTTGAGATCCGCGCGGGTTCGCGCGGACCAGTCCTTGAACCGCACGAAGACCAGGCCCTGGCTTTGTCCGCGGCCCGCGAAATTGAAGCCTGTCACCTCGAGTGCGCTCTCGACCGCGCTCGCTTCCTGGTGCAGCAAATAGTTCGCCACGTCGTCGAGCACGATCTGCGTGCGGCCCTGCGTGGCACCGGGCGGGGTTTGCACCTGCGCGAACGCGACGCCCTGATCCTCATCGGGCAGGAATCCGGTCGGCAGGCGCACGAAGAGCAGGCCGACGGCAACCACCAGCGCGCCATAGATCAACAGCCATCGCGCTGTGCGATGCATCACATGGCGCACGCCGCCGAGGTACTTTTCGCGACCACGGTCGAACCCGCGATTGAATGCGCCGAAGAATCCCTTTTTCGGGTGTCCGTCGGCCTGGTCCACCTGTTTCAACACCATGGCACACAGCGCCGGGGTCAGCGACAGGGCAACGAACACGGAAAGCAGCATCGCGGTGACGATCGTCAGGGAGAACTGCCGATAGATCGCCCCCACCGATCCGGCCGAGAAGGCCATAGGGACGAATACCGCGCTCAGGACCACCGCAACTCCGACCAGCGCGCTCGTGATCTGTCCCATGGCTTTGCGGGTCGCGTCGATCGGCGATAACCCTTCCTCGGACATCACGCGTTCGACGTTCTCGACGACGACGATCGCATCGTCGACCAGCAGCCCGATTGCGAGGACCAGCCCGAACATCGAAAGCGTATTGATCGTGAATCCGAAAGCGGCCATCACTCCGAACGCCCCGAGCAGCACGACGGGAACCGCCAGGGTCGGGATCAGCGTCGCACGCAGGTTCTGCAGGAACAGGTACATCACCAGGAACACCAGCGCGATGCCTTCGAACAAGGTCTTCACGACCTCCGTGATCGAGATTCTTACGAACGGAGTCGTGTCGTATGGATACACCGCCTTCAATCCATGCGGGAAATACGGTGTGAGCTGCTCGATCTTTGCCCGCACAGCGTCCGCCGTGGCAAGGGCATTGGCGCCCGGTGCCAGCTGGATGCCGATCCCGGCGGTCGGCTGCCCGTTATATTGCGAATCGGTGAAGTAGTTTTCGGCGCCAAGCGCGACGCGCGCAACGTCGCGCAACCGCACTTGCGAGCCGTCGGCCTTGACCTTCAGCAGGATGTTTTCAAAATCGGCCGGTGTATGCAGCAGCGTTGCTTCGGTGATCGCCGCGGTCAAACGCTGTGTCGCCGGCGCCGGGGTGCCGCCCAGCTGGCCGCCGGCGACCTGAACGTTCTGACTCTGGATCGCGCTCGTAACGTCCACCGGTGTCAACGCGAAGCTATTGAGCTTGTCCGTATCGAGCCAGATGCGCATCGCATATTGAGAGCCGAACAGGTTGAAGTTTCCGACCCCGTTGATGCGGCTTAGCGGATCCTGTACGTTCGAGGCGAGATAGTTGGCGATGTCGTAGCGCGACATGCTGTTATCGGTCGACACGAAGGCTGCGAACAGCAGGTATGAGCTGCTGGATTTGGTCACGCGGATGCCCGTTTGCTGCACCTGCGAGGGTAGCAACGGGGTTGCGAGCTGCAGTTTGTTCTGCACCTGTACCTGCGCGATATCCGGATTGGTCCCGGCCTCGAAGGTCAGCGTCGTGGTCGCCGCACCGGAGTCGTCGGCATTGGAGGACAGATACAACAGGTGATCGAGCCCGCTCATCTGCTGCTCGATCACCTGCACCACCGTGTTTTCGACGGTTTGTGCGGAGGCCCCCGGGTAGGTCGCGCTGATCTGGATCGAAGGCGGCGCGATCGTCGGGTATTGCTCGATGGGCATCGAGAGGATCGACAACCCGCCCACGAGCATGATCAGGATCGCGATGACAATCGCAAAGATCGGCCGATCGATGAAAAATTTGGCCATCTTGGAGACCCCGCCTACTTCGCCTGCGCGACGACTGCGCGCCTGGCCGAATGCTGGGCATCCGCCGGCGCGATCGGCGCCGCCGTGACCGGAGGCGACGACGCTGGCGTGGAGGATGCCGCCGTCGACTCGGCGGCCTCCACCAAAGCGCCCGGCTGAACCCTTTGCAGGCCGGCGACGATGACGCGATCGCCGTCCTTGAGCCCATCCGAAACGATCCATTGGCTGCCGCTGGTGCCGCGCAATTGCAGCGTATGCACCGTCACCTTGTTGTCGGCGCCGACAACCAGCGCCGTCGCCCGTCCCGTTGGATCGTGCGTCACGCCGACTTCCGGCACCAGGAGAGCGGTTTCGTCCACGCCCTCTTCGATGCGCGCGCGTACGAACATTCCGGGAAGCAGCACGGAGCGCGGATTGGGAAAGATCGCCCGCACCGTCACCGAACCGGTTCCCTGGTCGACCGTGATGTCGGTGAATTGCAAGGTGCCCGCCTCTGAATACTGCGTTCCGTCTTCGAGGAACAGCGTGACCTTGGCTCGATCGGGACCGGTCAGCTTCAAGCGACCGTCGGCGACGTCGCGGCGCAATCGCAGACCCTCCACGCTCGCCTGGCTGAGATCAACGTAGATCGGATCGGTCTGCTGGACGGTCGCCATCAGCGTTGCGGCACTTGCCTGGACGTAGGCACCCTGCGTCACCAACGACGTACCGATGCGGCCCGTGATCGGCGATGCCACGCTGGTGTAGCCCAGGTTGATCCGGGCCGTCGCAACAGCTGCCTTGCCCGTCGCGACGTCGGCGGCCGCCTGCCCTTCGGCGGCGACGGCATTGTCGTAATCCTGCTGGCTCACTGCGTTCGCGGCGACGAGCACCTTGTAGCGCTCGGCCTGTGCGGTGGTCGACGCGAGATTGGCATTGGCCTTCTCCAGCGAGGCTGTCGCGCTGTCGAAGGATGCCTGGTACGGAGCGGGGTCGATTTGATAGAGACGCTGCGCGGCGGTGACCACGCTCCCTTCCGTGAAGTCCCGCCTCTGGACGATTCCGTCCACGCGCGCGCGCACCTGGGCCACCAGGTACGGCGAGGTACGCCCGGGCAGCTCGGTCGTTACCGGAACCGTTCCGCGATGCACGGTAACCACCGAGACTTGCGGTACTTGCGTTGAATTGTTGGGTGGCGGAGCGTGGCTGCATCCGACGAGAGTTACCGCCAGCATCGCTGCGGTCGCTAGCTCAAGGGCTGGAACTGCGCGGTTTGCGTCCATGTATCGAGAGTCCTCATCGTGTTGGCCGTCGCCCGGGTACTAAGTCGGCGCTTGTCTTTGCAAGGAGCCGACAACCGGCAGGGACCAGGCATTACGCCTGCGTGGGTGCGCATGGTCTCGAACACCGGCTTCCGCAGGGTCACATCGTCACCGGCGGTGTGTTGCATTTGTGACCTGCGGGGAATGTCGGAACCCAGGCGGTAGCCTCGCGCTACGCGCAGGCCAATTGAAAGCGTTACGGCGGCTTACGGTTTCAGGGTTTCGTGCGACTTGTGCAGCACCCTCAAGGGGCGCCCGTGGTGATGAATCACTCCCTCGCTACCGTCCAAATCGAGCTCCTTGGCGTTCCCTCCCAATGAAAGTGCAGATCCTTGCCATCGTGGCCCGCCAGGGTCACCTCCTGCGTCTGGGTCACGCCCATGAATCTGGCGCTGACCTTGTAGCGGCCCCGCGGCAGGAACACATACAGCATCGGCCCTGCGCTAGGCAGTTCGAGTATCGAATTGCCGCTGGAATCGGAAATCACCAACGGGATGTCGGCGAGAAACTCGCGATTCTTGTTCTCGGAAAACACCATCCGCAGCGGAAAGCCCTTTGCAAAGCGCCGCATCGCCGCCTGCTCGTCCAAGCCAACACCGCCGTTGAGGTAGGCGCTCGTCGCGACCGTTTGGATGACGGTCACCTGGCGGCCCAACGTTAACTGAGCGTGGGCCGCCATCGGCCAGCAGGCCGCGAGCGCAGCACCGACCAGCGCGTCTCGGAGTGCGCAATTCATTTGCTTAGCTTTTCAGCTTGATCGACACGCCCTGCGCGCCCAGCTGAAAACGTACGCCCTTCTCCGTGCCATGAAGCCGCAGAACCACGCCACGATCGTTCTGCATGATGATGCCGTCACCGCCTCCCGCGAGGGCGAGGCCTGCCGCGCCGGCGACGTAGTTGCCCTCAAGGTCCCCCGGATTCTTCAGATCGAATACCTCTCCGGTCGTCGTTATGGACGAAATGCCGACGTCCACGACGCTCAATCCCTGAATCGAAAAGCCGTAATTTGCGTCTCGGTAATGGAGCGTTCCGTTGCCCCAAACGACGCCGACGCCCGCCGCCACCGATGTGCTGGCAATTTCAATGGTTCCCGAGGGTTGCTCGACCTGGGCATACGCGGCGTTCAATGCACCAAGCGAAGCCAACACAGCCAACCATTTCCAGTTCCGTGAATTCATCGTCATTCCTTTCCTTTTTGGCAACTGCAACCAGGAACGCTTGGGATCACTGAAGGACGCTGCCTCCGGGGTCCAGCGACACCAGCCAGACGCTAAGCGCGCTATGTTTCGGAATGGTGCCGGCGCGTTGCGCGACGGTTACGGATGTCACCGCGGCCGTGGGCCGCGGGCCTGCCTCGAGGAGTTTTGCCGGGTTCGCGGCGTCAGGCCGCGCGGTGCAGTACGCGAGCGAGCGTGGTGGCAATGTCGCGCGACTGAAGCGGCTTGGTCAGCAGTTCACTGACACCGGCGGCGAGCGCGTCCTGTGTCAGGATCGGACCGCTATAGCCGCTCACCAGCACGATCGGCAGGTCGGGTCGATGGCGGCGCAAGGCACGCGCGAGTCCCGTTCCGGTGAGCCCGGGCATGACTTCATCGGTGACGACGACGTCGAACCGCCCGGGTGTGGCCTCGAATGCGGCGAGCGCGGTGTGGCTGTCGTCGAAGGATACCGCCTCGTATCCGAGCCGCGAGAGCACCTCGGCGGTTACGGCGAGCAACGGCGTCTCGTCGTCGACCAGCAGCACGCGCTCGCCTCGACCCCGTGGCAGCGGGATCGCCGCGGTCTCTGCAGCGGCGAGCGCGACGTCCGCCCGCGTCAAATAGATCGTAAACGTGCTGCCCTGCTTTGGTGCGGTCTTCACGTCGATCGCGCCACCCGAGTCGGTGACGATCGCGTAAACCAGTGACAGGCCCAGACCGGTGCCCTGGCCGACCTCCTTGGTCGTGAAGAACGGCTCGAAAATACGCGAGACGGTTGCGCCGTCCATGCCCGATCCGCTGTCCTCGACGACCAGGCGCACATAACGACCCGGCGCAAGCGTTCCGTGCGAAAGCGCCCGCTCGCCGGAGATGTCTGCCGTCTCGAGCATCACGCGTAAGGTGCCGCCTGCGCTCATCGCATGGATCGCGTTGCTGCACAGATTCATCACCACCTGGTGCAATTGGGTGGCATCGCCGATCACGACCTGAGGCGACTCGGGAGCGCTCGCTTCGAGTCGGATTCTGGCGGGTAGAGATCCTCTGATCAGCTCCAGCGTCTCGGCGATGACCTTTGCGACGTCAACGGGTGCGCGCTTGCCGCGCTGGCTGCGGCTGTAAGCGAGAATCTGCTCCACGAGCTCGCGCCCACGGGAGGCCGCGGTGAGCACGTTCTGCGCGTAGCGCTTGAGCGGCGAATCCTCGGGCGCTTCTTCGAACAGCATTTCACCGTAGGCAAGTACACCCGCCAGGACATTGTTGAAGTCGTGCGCAACGCCGCCGGCAAGCCGCCCGACCGCTTCCATCTTCTCGGCCTGGCGCAGCCGCTGCTCGAGCCGCCCGCGCTCGGCCTGCGCGCGCTTACGCTCGGTGATATCGCGGAAGTTCGCCACCACGGCTTGCACGCTGGGTTCATGGAGCAGGTTCCTGGTCGTCGACTCGATCCACCGCCACGACCCGTCCTTGTGGAGCACCACAACCTCGTCGGTCAATTCGTGGTCCGCGTCCAGCAGCAGCCGTGTCCAAGTGTCCAGCGAATGTTGCCGGTACTCCGGATGAACTACATTCTCCACGAACCATTGATTCGTCCGGCCGGCGAGCTCTTCCGGCGTATAGCCGAGCACCCGTTCGACCGATGGGCTCGCGTAGACGATGCCCTTGTCGGGGAGCATCAACACAATCCCCTCAGCGCTTTTCTCGACCATGGCCCGAAAGCGGTTCTTGCTCCGTTGAAGCACCTCCGCGGCCCGCTTGCGTTCGGTTACGTCCATGATCGTGCCGACATACTCAACCAGCTCACCAGAAGCGGCAAACACCGGATGGGCCACGTGATGGCAGTGTCTTATCGATCCATCCGGACGGACAACCCGATACTCGAGCTCATAGGCGTTTGTTGCGCTCGAAGACCTGTTTTTCATTGCTTCGAGCAAGGGCCGGTCCTCGGGGTGAATACGGTCGATGAGTGCATCATTGTCAGGCATCTCGAACAATATTTCCCGCGACGCGCCTTCCTGATCTGCACAAGGGCCGGACGTAGCGTCGTGATCGGAGCACAGGCCGAAGATTCGGAGCAACTCCGCCGAGACAAAGGTAATTCTCGAGGACATGTCGCGGACGAAGCAGCCGATATGACCGAGCCTTTGCGCCTCCTGTAAATAGGCTTCGCTTCGCCGGAGCCTCTCCTCCACCTGCCGCCGATCGTGGATGTCGATGTCGTTTCCAACCCAACCCAGAAGATGTCCCGATCGGTCACGCAGCGGAAAGGCGCGGCTCAGGAACCAGCGGTATTGCCCGTCGAATCTCCTGATGCGTATTTCCGCCTCGAAGGGCTTCAACTCCGGCAGGGCTCCCCGCCATTTCGTCAGACTCTGCTCGATATCGTCGGGATGCACTGCCTGTGTCCAGCCATACCCCAGGGCTTGTTCCAACGTCATTCCCGTGTAGTCCAGCCAGCGTTGACTGGCAAAGTCGCACCGACCATCGGGTCGCGTGGTCCAGATCGTCACCGGGACCGTATCGAGAACCAGTTGAATCCTGTCTTCTGCGTCATTTGCGGCCGTGACGTCCATCATCGCTCCAACAGACTCGAGGCTGCCTGGGCTCTGGGTTGAGCTATCGGGCGTGCGATCCGAGCAGGTCGGCCACCACCCGAAGCAGATCGCCCCGCTTGAATGGCTTGGCCAGGGTCTCTGCCGCCCCGAGGGCGATTGCGGCATTTGCGTCCATCCCGTGCCCGCAATCGAAAAGGCATGAGATCGCGATGACCGGAACCTCGGGATGCCCCCGCTTCAACTCGGCGATTACCATCGCGCCGTTCATGCCGGGCATCTGGATATCGGTTACCACCAGCGCCGGTGCCGCGTGCTTCACCGCCGCGAGTCCCGCATTCCCGTCCGAAGCCTTCCGCACGCCGTAGCCCGCTGCCTCCAGCCATTCCGCCAGGGCTTCGCGCATGATCGCGTCGTCTTCAATGATCAGGATGTCGGCGGTCGTCGTCATGTTCGGTTCGTGGGTGGCACCAGAGCCCCCGTACTCCGAGCAGGGACACCCCGCAGTTCGTGCGGCTGGTCGACAGGTCGATTGCACCCCACGCTCATTACCCGTAGGTTACGCCGGGTTGGTCCGGTAAGTCACAACTGTGACCAACGCGGGCCAATTTGGCTAGACTGTTGAGGCGATGAACACTGAAGCCGTTATGAAGACGCACGCTCTGGCGCCACGGACCGCGCTGGCGCATGTGCTCGCGGTCGACGACGATCCCATAATTCGGGAGGCGATTGGAGACTATCTCGGCCAGTACGAGTTTCGCGTCACGGCCGTTTCCGACGGGGGCGCGATGCAGGCCGTGCTCTCTCACGAAGTGGTCGATCTGGTCGTGCTGGACCTTACGCTGCGGGCCGAGGACGGGATGACGCTCGCGCGCCGGCTGCGCGACGAATCGGCGATCCCGATCATCATGCTCACCGGTCGCCGCGAAGAGGCTGACCGGGTGATGGGCTTGGAATTGGGCGCCGACGACTACCTGACCAAGCCGTTCAGCCCGCGCGAGTTGCTTGCGCGGATCCGCACTGTTTTGCGCCGCCGGCGGCCGGAGGTACAACAAGGCCGGCCGCAGGGCATTCGTGCGTACCGTTTCGACGGTTGGGAGCTGAACCTGAACACGCGGCGCCTGAGGAACCCCGAGGGCGAGGCCGTCCCGCTCAGCAACGGCGAATTCAGTCTCCTCGTCGTGTTGCTTGGAGCGCCGAATCGCATTCTTTCGCGCGACCAGCTTCTCGACATGTCCCGCCTGCACGGCGACGACGTTTACAACCGATCGGTCAACACGCAGGTGATGCGACTGCGGCGCAAGCTCGAGACCGATCCAGCGAATCCCCGATATATCTGTACCGAGCGCGGCGCCGGATATCTGTTCGGCGTTCCGGTCGAAACGATCTACTGACGCTCGTCCGTCGCGTCGAGTCGCCTGTTCCCCGGACAGCGCTGCGTCGATCCACGTGCCCGGTCGACCCGCTGCGATCAGGTCAAGTCGTTTCGTCACATGCCCCTGATCGGTCACCGGCACGCGCCGGCGGCAGCGGCGCGTACCAGGAACGGCAGGCGGAGCAGCCCTTCCACGGCGAACTCTTCGTGAGGCAGTGCATCCGGGCCTAAGCAGCTCGACGTCGCTGCGCCCGAGACGGACCGATCAAAAGTGTCCCACGGTTCGGGATTCGGCAAATGGGCGTCGACGATCACGGAGCTTGTTTCCGGGTCGACCGTGGTGTCGATGGACTGCGAGGTATCGATTACCGGCTGTCCCGTTGCATCTTCAGGGTACCGCATACCCTTCTCCGTCGCCGTGTTGAGGTCGACCGAAGTCGGATCGATGCGCTGAATGCTGGCCACAACCGCTGCGGCTCCTGCCTGGGCGTCGGCAACAGCCCGCTCTTGCGCGTGAACGCCATTGGATGCGACAAGTGTCACGGCCAGCATCGCAGCTGTGGCCATGGCGAGGCATGGATGGGCGTGATTTGCAGCTATCGATCGAATCCGCATGGTGTGGCTCCCGTTTGTCGATGAGGATGGTGTCAGGCTCGAGCTTCCGCCAGGTCACAAGTCAGCGCCCGCGCGTTGCATCTGCAACCGGCTGATCGGGTTTCAATCGAAACATTGGGCCGGCAAAGCGTGACCGTTTGAACACCACGCTGCGCCATCCTCGCTTCGCAGGCAAGCGAGGGAAACCATGGAAACGACTGAAATCGGCACATCCGGGATTACCGCTTCGCGCATCGCGCTGAGCACCTGGGCTATTGGCGGCTGGGCATGGGGCGCGAACACCGTCGATCTGGAGCGCTCGATCGACACGATCCGCTCGGCGATCGACCGAGGGATTACTCTGATCGATACAGCACCGGTATACGGATTCGGCCTGTCTGAACGAATTGTCGGAACGGTGCTTTCGGGCGGGCTGCGCGACCGCGCGATCATTGCGACCAAAGGCGGACTGCAGTGGCGGGACGGCAAGGTGCGCAGAAACTCATCCCCGGCGCACATCCGAAACGAGGTCGAGGAGTCGCTGAGACGTTTGCGCACCGACCACATCGATCTTTACCAGGTGCACTGGCCGGACCCGCTCGTGCCAATTCAAGAGACCGCCAAAACGCTCGCGCGCTTGCTGCAGGACGGAAAGATTCGCGCCATCGGTTTATCCAAGTATTCCCCGGCGCAGATGGACGAGTTCCGGCAAGCCGCTCCGATCCATGCAGTGCAATTGCCCTATAACCTCTTTGAGCGTCAGGCCGAGAGCGGCATCCTGCCGTACGCGAGGCAACACAACATTGCTGTCCTCTGTTACGGCACCCTGTGCCGAGGGCTTCTGACCGGGACGATCAGCTCGACGACCCATTTCAAAGGCGACGACCTGCGCCGCAGCGATCCGAAGTTCCAGGAACCCCGGTTCTCTCAATACCTTTCTGCCGTGGCATCGCTCAATCGGTACGCGCGTGAATGTTATGGCCAGAAGGTCATCGCCCTCGCGGTCCGATGGGTGCTAGACCAGGGAAACACCATCGCGCTGTGGGGGGCGCGGTACCCGGAGCAGCTCGACTCGGTAAAGAGCGTGATGGGGTGGAAGCTCGACGAAATGGCACAGCGCTATATCGAGAAAGTCATTCGGCATACCGTGAAGGACCCGGTCGGCCCGGAATTGATGGCGGCGCCCTTGCCGAGCAAAGCGGCGCTGGTTGCCTAGGAGATCTGCAAAGTCACAACTGTGATCCGATCTCCGGTTCCAGAGATCGATACGCAATCCCACGGACGGAAAGTGCGCACTTGACTGAAAGAAACATTCGCTGCCGCGACTTCGATCACCTGGCAATCCTGAAATGAGGCTGATGCGTTCAGTTTGGCTGAGTGCCACCGTGGCGGTGATGGGTTGCGCCGCGATTCATCGCGAGCGGGCGCCCGAGATGATGTTCAACACAACGACGCCCGTGGGCTTCGAATCGGTTGTCCGCTACGCCAACGGCTATGCGAACGAGGACCCACGTGCGATCGGGTCCCGCTTCTCGGAGGTTCTTCATCGCCGGCGCGCGGCATCGCTGGATGGAACGCTGAACCTCCTCGCACTGTCGGGCGGCGGAGCAGGAGGCGCGTTCGGGGCGGGCGCGCTCATCGGTCTTACCCAGCGCGGCGAGCGACCGCAGTTCGACATTGTGACCGGCGTCAGCGCCGGCGCCCTGATCGCGCCGTTCGCCTTTCTGGGATCGACCTGGGACGCGCAGCTCGCCGACGCGTTCTCGGGCGCTCGCACCGAGCACCTGCTGGCCTCTCGCGGCATCGGCATCCTGTTCCATCCCGGTGTCTATGGAAATGAACCGCTGGTCGACCTGGTAGACCACTTCGTCACGGATGAGTTGATTCGGGCGGTGGCACAACAGGCAGGCCAGGGCCGGCTGCTGCTGGTAGCGACGACGGATTTGGACACCGAAGAAACCGTCATCTGGGACATGGGTCGGATCGCGGCCCATGGTGGCGAAGCTGCGCGGGTGCTCTTTCGCGACGTTCTGGTGGCATCAGCCAGCATCCCGGGAGTCTTCTCGCCGATTGTCATCCCGGTCGAGAAGGCGGGCGTGCGTTATGACGAAATGCATGTCGACGGTGACGCGACGGTGCCGTTCTTCGTCGCCCCAGCCTTGGCTTATATCCGACCGATCGAGGCGAGCCACCTCAGCGGCGCGAACATTTACGTGTTGGTCAATGGGCAACTGGGCGGCGTCCCCCGCACCACGCCGGTCGACACGATCTCCATTCTGTCGCGAAGCGCTTCGGCAACGATGACACATCTGGCGAGAACGAACATCGTGTTGACGTCGGAATTTGCGCAGAAGTACGACATGAACTTCAGGTTCTCGTCGATTCCGGTTGATTACCCTTTTCGAGGGCCGCTCGACTTTCAGCAGTCCTCGATGCGGGCGCTGTTCAACTACGGAGCCGATTGCGCCCGCGAAGGCCGGTTGTGGACCAGCGTCGAACAAGCGACGACTCGCGTTCGAGGGGCTGTTTCGATAGGGTTTGAGGAACAGCAGGCTGCTGACGCACGGACGAGTCCCTCCTGCCCGCTGGATGCTTCCCCGATCCCATTTCAAAAGACTGCGCAACTGCGCTGACTTCAGTTGGACTTGGTTTGGAGTGAAGTTTTAAAACAGGAACGAAAAAGAGGGAGCACATGAATACCTTGCGGATGAAGATGCTGGCCGCTTTCGTTGCGCTGGTGGCGGTGGCTTGCAGCAGTACCAGTCTCGAGCAAAAGCCGGCGTCCGCTCCGGAGGCCAGGCCGGCCCCGGCAGCAGAGTCGGCGCCTGCGCCGGCCTCGGTACCGCTGAGGCAGGCTGGGGCCCCGGCACCCATGCGCATCGATCCGCTGTTGGATCCGAACAGCATATTGACGCACCGCAGCGTCTATTTCGACTACGACCGCTCCGTAATCCACGAGTCCGACGTTCCGGTGGTCGAAGCGCATGGGCGCTACCTGGTGGATCACCCCGCCCGCACGGTACGGATCGAAGGCAATTGCGACGAGCGCGGTGGGCGCGAGTACAACCTCGCCCTCGGCCAGCGCCGCGCCGATGCGATGCGCGAGCGGCTCAGGCTACTGGGGGTTTCGTCTGACCGGGTCGAGACCATCAGCCTGGGCAAGGAAAAGCCGCGGAACGCGGGGCACGACGAAGCCGCGTGGGCGCAGAACCGCCGCGCAGACATCAATTACAGCACAGGGGGATGAGATGAGGACCTACTATGCCATGACCTCGTGTGCGCCTCTGGTCGCCGTGGCGGCAGCCTCTGCCGACCAGAGCCGCAGGTTGCGTATGACTGTCTCGCGGCGAGCCTCCGTCTGCACGGTAGCGGCGGCTTTTTCGATCGCCAGTGTCCTGGCTGCGGCCGCAGGCACCGCGAGCGAGAGGGTCGGTTCGTTCGGCCTGCGGGGAAACACAGGGAGCGGGAGCGGCAAATTCTGGAGCCTGCTACTGGCCTGGAGCAGCGCACTTGCCGTCGCGCTGCTGAGGGCGCGGCTGCCGGAGCTGCAGCCGCTGCTCGAAGCGTCCGCGAATCGGCCAGCAACAAAGCCTCGGCCCGTCGAGGTCAATCGCAATTGATCCTCACCCGAGACCGAGCGACGAAAGGCAGCGTCCAAATGGCACTCAATAAGAAAAACGGAGCGGGACAGGCTCGCCAGGATTACGGCGTCACGGCGCTCGTGCTGCAGGGTGGCGGTGCGCTGGGGTCCTACCAGGCCGGCGTCTACCAAGGCTTGGCCGAAGGAGGTATACACCCGAACTGGGTTGCGGGCATCTCGATCGGCGCCTTGAACGCGGCCCTGATCGCGGGCAATCCGCCCGAGAGGCGAGTCGAACAATTGCGCGCCTTCTGGGAATTCATTTGTCAACAGTCGTGGTGGCCATCGCACCATTTGACGTCCCTGTTGGGTTCTTCGCAGCAGGTTCCGGACGCCTGGCGCACCTGGGTCGACTCGCACTTCATGGCTTCGGGCGCGCTGCCGCCCGGGTTCCCAGCGGTCGAGATCGACGGGGAGTTCTACTGGGACGGAGGACTGGTTTCCAATACGCCGCTGTACTACGTGCTCACCGCGAAGCCTCGACGCGATACGCTGATTTTCCAGATCGACCTGTGGAGCGCGAGCGGGGACTTGCCGACCGATCTGCTGCAGGTGGCGGTTCGCCAGAAGGACATCCAGTACTCGAGCCGGACCCGTTTAGTCACCACCACGATGCAGGAGGAGCAGAACTATCGCCGCCTGTTGCACGAGGCCTTGGCGTGGGTACCGGAATCGGAGAAAAGCGGCGCCTGGTACCGGCGTGCCGAGCAGGTGGCCTGCATCGCACGGCGCAACGTTGTCCATCTGATTTATCGAGGCAAGCCGTACGAGAGCTACGCCAGGGACTACCAGTTCGGAATGCTGACGATGAACGAGCACTGGTCGACCGGTCTCTCCGATATGCAGGAAACGCTGCGGCACCGCGACTGGCTGGACAAACCGGGTGAAGACGAACCATTCGTTACGCATGACCTGCACCGCGCCCGGCCTGCGCACGATGCGCCTGCGCAAATCTCCAGGGCGTGAGCGCCCTGCTGCTCGGCAACCCGCAAGTGAGCGATGCTTTCGACGATGAGTTTCGTCTAGGCCGGATCACGGCCGATCGGCAGGCCCAAGTCGCACGCGAGAACGAATCAGCGCGCAATATTCCCGAGCTGGTTTCCGCGGTGTACGACGAGGCGCCCCCCCTTCTGCGCGCTCAATTGCTCGAGTGTCTGGTTCGGCCCCTGGGACCGTTGGCGCTGGTGGCGATTGCTGCGGGCGCCTTCGGCCATCTCTTCTATCGCCTCAGACGCGATGCTGCACCCATTTCGCCCGATGACGTGAGTCGCATCACGTCGGAGCAGGTGCTCGAACTGACGCGTTACGTCGAGCAGTGCAGCCCGGATGTGCTGCTTCATATCGGCGCGCTGATCACCTCTTGTCCGATCGACGCTGTGGCGATGCGCGGCACGCCACTGCTGACCGCCCTCGGCCTGCAGCAGCACGACGGGTCACGCACAGCCTGAAGCCGCCAACCGCAGCTGGGGCGCGGGGTGGGCCTGCGTCGAGCCGCCGCGGTGGCATCTGTGACCTTCGCCGGACGGCCTGGAGCCGGTCGGCGATCAAAGCTTCCTAGTCTGCACGAGCGCGCCGACGCCTGATCCTCATCTGGCATCTACCGCACCGATGACAAACGGACCTTGTCAATGGGCGACACCTTCGACATCGACCGCTTTGACTTTGCACTGCGCAACTGGCGCAGCGCCGAGGCCGACCCGGTGAGCATCGGCTCGGATGCTCACAAACGGCTTTTCTGCCGCATGTTGCTGGAGACCCACAATCCTTACAAGCCGGCGGTGATCGCGTGGCCACAACTGGAGCAAGAGACCTTGCGGCGGCTCACGTCACTGCCGATCTGGGACATCGCGGTTCAAACCGAGGGGCGCGCCGCGGTGGGCGTGCAGAGCTTCGCGCAACGCGCGAGCGACCCGCTGCTGCGGCAGGCGCTCGAGATGGGTGCTCTCGAAGAGGCGCGCCACAAGCAGGTGCTGAACACGCTGGTGGAAGCCTACGGTATTCACGTAGCGCCTGAGCCCGTTTACCTGCCACCCAGGGATCCGGAGTGGGCCTGGCTGGTGACGGGGTATTCGGAATGCGTCGACAGCTTTTTTGCGTTCGGGCTGTTCGAGCTGGCACGCCGCTCCGGCTATTTCCCGCCCGAGCTGGTGGAGACTTTCGAGCCCGTGATTCAGGAGGAAGGCCGGCACATCCTGTTTTTCGTCAACTGGGCGGCTTGGTACAGGCGCAAGCTTCCGTGGTGGCGTCGGCCGCAGTTCTTTTTGAAAACCTGCGCGGTTTGGCTGTTTCTGATCTGGGAACGTATCGGCATCGCAAAAAGTGTCGACCCCGATCGCGGGGCTCAGGACGCCAACTTCGCCTTGACCGGAAGCGGGTCCGTGGGTGTGGCACTCACGCCGCGAGAGCTGATCGATCTGTGCCTATCCGAAAATGAACGCCGCATGGCTGGATACGATGGGCGCCTGCTGCGGCCGATGACGGTACCGCGGCTCGCGCGGCAAGTGCGGCGCCTGCTACCGGCGTCCTGATCGCGAGACAAAAACCAGTCGAAGCGGGCCGCCGGTGATCGAGCAGCTCACGAGGACGGGATCCTATGACGTGGTTGCACCGACACAAGCACCTTGTTCTCGTCTCAATACTCGGCTGCGGCTTCATCATGCAATCGACAGCTCACGGCATGGGCGGGCAAGTCTCTGCCAAGATCTTCATGTCGCTGATTTTCTTCGCAGTCCTGCTCGTCGTGTTCGAGCACCGGCGCAGCCGAATCGTGGCCCTGTTACTCGCGGTCGCGGGCATTACCAGCAGCTGGGCCCGTTATGTTCTGCCGGCGGAGGATTTCCACAGGCCCCTGACCGTCGTTCGCTTGGTGCTGGAGGCTGTCTTCCTCGGCTACGCCGTCGCGGTGATATTGGGAGACATCTTCAAGAAGAGCGCAGTCGGTGCCGACGATGTGCTCGGCGCCATGGGCGGTTACCTTATGGCTGGAGCCGCGTGGTCGAGCCTGTATGCGCTCGTGGACACTCTCGTGCCAGGGTCCTTCGTGCTGTCACCCGCGTTCGTCGCACAGTCCTCGGATTGGGACGGACGGACCGCCATGCTCAACTACTTCAGCATCGTCACGCTGACCACCATGGGGTACGGGGATATCACGCCCGTCCGCGCCCCGGCGACCGCATTCGCGATGTTTGAGGCGGTATTCGGACAGTTCTACATCGCGGTCGTCGTCGCGCAACTGGTCGGCGCGAGGATGACCGGCGGCGTACGGCAGATGCCGGCCAGTAGTACAGCATTCGCGTCAGTCAACAGACAAAGCGAGGGACAGGGCAATGCAGCTTCCTTGCCTGCGCACTGTTCGAAGCCATAAAGTCTTCACGAACCGGGCTTCGGCTTGCGGAATTTCAGCACGTAGTTGTCCGCTTCGCCAATCGCGATGTATTTTTCGCGGTCCTTGTCCTTCATCGCGAGTGTAGGCGGCAGCGTCCAGACGCCTTTCGGCCAGTCCTTGGTGTCGCGCGGATTGGCATTGATCTCCGAGGAACCGACGAATTCGAAGCCGGCTTTTTTCACCAGCTCGATGGTGTAGTCCTGGCGGACGTAGCCGTTGTCGGCCTTGGGATCTTGCGGTACGTCATTGCGACCGCGATGGTCCTCGATACCGAGGATACCGCCCGGTTTCAGCGCGCGGTAGAAGCCTTCAAGCGCAGCCGGCGCGTAGCCCGCTTCCACCCAGTTGTGCAGGTTGCGAAACGTTACGACGAGATCGACTGTACCTGCGGGCGCGACCGTGTAGTGGTCGAGCCCGAGTTCGGTCAAGATGATCTTGCCGTAGACATCCGGGTCCGCAGCCAGCTTCTCACGGAAGGTGTCCTTTCCCGGCTTAGGGGCTTCCGGGTCTTTGGCCGGCGGAACGGCCACGTAATAGGTGCCGGCCGCCTTCAGGTAGGGGGCCAGGATCTCGGTCCAGTAGCCGCCGCCCGGGCTCACTTCGACCACCGTCATATCAGGACGCAGGCCAAAGAACTCGAGCTCCTCCTGCGGATGCCGGGCGGCATCGCGCTTGACAAAGCCAGGCGCGCGCTTGGGGTTGGCGATCGCCGTCTGCAAGGCGACGTCGGCCGCACTGGCTTCTAGAGCCGGGAAAAAAGCAAGGGTCAAACCAAGTTCGGCAATGGCCAGCATCGAGGCAATCTTCATGGAGACTCCGACGGGTTACGCTTCAAACACGCTTTCGACTGGATTTTACTAGCGCGCCGACAGCGGCTGCCTGGACGGACGCGGGAGCCGCGTCACGTCCCGGTCATCGCGCGCACGTAGCTTGAGCGCTTTTTGGGTGCCTATCAACCGGCAGGCCGATGCGTTTTCTCCGCCCGATGTCGCTCGTTCGATGGCTCTGGGCAAGCGCAAGCGCCGGTTTACTGATCGCCCCCGCCCAGGCGCAACAGCCTGCGGCGCCGGGTGAATCGCGCCTGGATGTGGTCGAAGTGACCTCGACCCGGCTGCGCGAGCCGGTGCAGGAATCGCCCGATTCGATCACGGTCGTCTCCGGCGAGGATCTGCGCGCGCGTGGCGCGACAGACCTTCGCTCCGCGCTGGCGCTGGTGGGGGGCATCAGCGTGTATCCCGGCGGGGACCTCGGGCCAGCCGGCTCGACGCCGTCGGTGCTGGGTCGTAGCGAAGCGGATGATTTTCTGCTGCTGGTCGACGGCGTTCCGGTCGGCGGCGCGTTCATCCCCGCGTTTGCCACGCTGGACCTGCACAACGTCGAACGGATCGAAGTGCTGCGCGCAAGTGCTCCGGTCTTCTACGGCACGACCGCCTTTGCCGGAACGATCCACGTGATCCATTACGCGGCCGGCAAGGCCGACCGCGCCGTGCACGTTTCGGCGGGAAGCTACGGGTCGGCCTCGGCCGACGGTGCGATGGTACTCAGCCAGGGTCGAATTCTGCAGTCCCTGAGCGTGGATGCCGGTCGCACGCGCATCGCAGGCGACGGCGTCGGCAGCGACCGGCTGCACGGGCTCTATCGGTTTGCGGCCGATACCGGTTTTGGCCTGGCGCACCTCGACGCGGACGCGACGGCTCAGTGGCAAAAGCCCCAAAGCCCGCTGCCGATCGACGCCAACGGCCTGCCCACTTCGAAGTTGCCTCTCGATTTCAATCAGAACCCATCGGATGCACGGATCGATTCCGATGTGGGCCGTCTGGTGGCCGGACTCGACGGGAAGACGGGCGAAATCCGCTGGGGTGGCGCGCTGTCGTGGACCCGGAGCTGGACCCATACGATCGAGGGTTTCTTCGACAGCTTCCCTGCCGGCAGTGGCATTGGATTCCGACAGGGCCGACAGATAAACGAGCTGTTCGCCGACTTTCAGGGGACGCGGACGCTGTGGTCGACGCTGGATGTAACGGTCGGCCTGAACGAATTGCTCGGCCGGGCCCAGCAGGACAGCACGACCTTCGACTACACGATCCCCATCGATGGCGGCGCCGCGCCGGCGGGCGCCTCGTTGCCTGGAAACGGCGGCGCAGCGCTGCTGGCCCATCGCAGCCTGTTCGGCTTGTACTTGCAAATGCGGTGGAAACCCGATGCCGAGGTCAGCGTGCTGACGGGGCTGCGCTACAACTTCACGCGCCAACACGTCCAGGCCTCTGAGGGAACCGCCACCGCGGACCAGTCCGATCATGCGGAGCGCGCTTCGGGCTCGTTCGGGGCAAGCTGGCGACTTTGGAGCGATGCGAGCGGTGACCTGGACGACGTGTTGATCCACGCCAGCTTCAGCAACACCTTTCAGCTGGCGCAAATTGACTTCGGGCCGACGGCAGCGTTCGCGCCGCCACTGAAACCCGAGACTCAGCGGGGCTTCACTGCGGGAATCAAGGTCGACGGCCTGGATGGACGCTTCGATGCCGACCTCGCGGCTTTTCTCACGGACTTCGGCAACCAGCCGCTCAACGGTTCGGTCAACGGTCTGCCCGCACTGGTGGCGGCCGGACACACCCGCTACCGGGGATTCGAGCTGGAATCGTCACTCGTACTGGCGCCGGGGTTCCGGCTGGCCGCCAGCATGAGCCTCGATGATGCGACCTACCGGGACTTCAACGACGCCACCCAGGGCCAGCTCGCCGGCAATCGCATTGCGCTCACGCCACGTTGGCGCGGCGCGTTGGGACTCACCTATGCTCCGGCGCAAGGCGTTCAGATGGCCGCCACCCTGAATGGGGAGGGTTCGCGCTTCCTGGATGCTGCCAACCGCAAACTGTCCGGTGCGTATGGCGTCTTCGACGCGATGATCGGATACCGATGGCCTGGCTTGCAGCTTGCCCTGAAGTGCATCAACCTGAGCGACCGGCGCGAGCCCATCTTGCCCAGTGAGCTCGGCGACGGCCAGCTGTACCTTCTGCCGCGGCGACACATCGACCTGTCGATAGCCTGGTCGCGCTAGCGGGGAACCCATCCGGGTGGCATTCGGCGTGCCACCGATCTGCGGCCATCATCGACTGAACGCCTGAGTGTCCACTCCGTCAGTCCGCGATGCTCGCCCTTCGGCTCAGGCTTGAGGGGGCGTCACCAACTTGTCGGCGGCGGCGCGTTCCGGGTGAAGGCGGCAATACCGTCCGAAGGCCGCGATACCGAGGTAGCACAGCAGCGGCACGATAAGGGCTCCGCGCAGGCTCGAAGCATCAGCGACCGCGCCGGTCAGCGGCGGCACGATGGCTCCGCCGACTATCGCCATGCAGATCAGGCCGGAGCCCTCCGGCGCGCGGTCGCCCAGCCCTTCCGAGGCGAGCGAGAAGATCGTCGGAAACATGATCGAGTTGAACAGGCCGATCGAAATCAGGCTGAAGCCGGAGGCAACCCCCGTGGAGAGCGCGGAAACCAATAGCAGCGTGATCGCACAAGCCGCCGCGGCGGCCAGTACGCTGCCTGGTGGAAAACGGCGCAGCAGACCGGCACCTATGAAGCGGCCGACCATCGCGCCACCCCAGTAGAGCGAGAGGCGCTCGCCGGCCGCCTGAGGCGGCAGCGCGAGCGTGTCCGGCCGCATCAGGTAGTTGGTGAGCAGGCTGCCGATCGCCACTTCGCCACCGACGTAAAGGAAGATGCACAGCGCGCCGAACGCAAAGCGCGGCCGGCGCAGCAGGCTCAACGAACGCAGGAAGGAGGCGCTCGCTTTGCGGCCCTCGTTCAGCCGGTGGCGCCGCCGCCAGACGAGTGCGGCGACGATCGCCAGCGCGGTGGCCAGGCCTACGTAGGTGCGATCCACCACATGCGCCTCCTTCGCACGAAAGGCCGCGAGGGCCTGCCCGCTGAGCTGAGCTTCGTCGACCTGGGCCAGGCTGCCGAGGATCAAAATGGAACCGACGTACGGAAATACCGTGGTGCCGAGCGAGTTGAAAGCCTGAGCGAAGGTCAATCGGCTATGCGCAGTGCGAGGCTCGCCCAGCAGGCAGATCAGCGGATTTGCCACGACCTGGACGACGGTGATTCCGGCGGCCAGCACGAACAAAGCGAGGAGAAAGGTCGGGAAAAGGCCCGAGTAGGAGGCGGGAATGAACAGCAGGCAGCCGACCGTCATCGTGATCAGCCCAATCGCCGCGCTGCGCATGTAGCCCAGGCGCTGGACCAGGCCTCCGGCCGGCGCCGAGATCAGGAAATAGGCGAGAAAAAAGGCCGACTGGATCAGCATGACCTCCGCATAGTTGAGGTCGAACAGATGCTTGAGCTTGGGGATCAGGACGTCGTTGAGACTGGTGATTCCACCAAAGATGAAAAAGAGGGCAAATACGAACAAACGCAAGTCGGCGATCGATCCAGCCGGTGTCGTGTTGGTGGATGCCGATTCGCTGGCTGCCAAGTTCATGATTACCCCACCTCCTTTTTCGCGAAAGCGGCGCCGTCAGTGCAGCGTCGCGGTCGGCCTGGTCGCCTGCGGAGCCGCCGCAGAGCAGCGCTTCGGGTCGGGATATAGCTGCAGGAGCTGGGCGGTAACGCCATTGGTCCACCCGAATCCATCCTGCAACGGGTACTCCCCTCCTCCGCCCGACCGGCCTAAATCGACCACGTCGTATTTCTCGACGAGCTTGCCCGACGTGCGATAGACGCGGTCGACATTGGCCAACCATCGCTGGGCGATGGTTCGAGCGAGCTCGGTTTCACCATAGGCCCGCAGGCCGCGCACGGCGATCCATTGCAGCGGCGCCCACCCGTTCGGCAGGTCCCACTGCTGGCCGCTGGCCACTGCCGTGGTCGCCAAGCCGCCCGGTTTGAGCAACTGCGCCTCGACGATGCGCGCCACGCGATGCGCCTGCTTGGGCTGCGCCAAGCCCGTAAACAGTGGATAAAGCGTTGCAATGCTCAGTCGATCGGTCGGGCGCCCTCGGCGCCAGTCGAAGTCGTCGAAAACGCCCGAGTCGTTCTGCCACAGGTAACGATCGATGGCAGCGTGCCGCGCTGCGCTTCGGCGAGTGAATTCGTCGGCGCAAACCTGGTCGTGCACTCGGGCACAACCCAGCCGAATTGCGGTCTCCAAGCCGAATAGCAGGCTGTTTAGATCGACTGGAACGGTATTCGTGGTACCGATAGAGCCGAGCGTCTTTCCGTCGGCCAGCCAGCGCGAGCTGAAGTCCCAGCCGCTTTCGGCGGCAGCGCGAAGGTTGCGGTAAACCTCGCCGGCGGGACGGTCCGTTCCCTTAGCCAGCGTTAAGTCTTCCCGGTAGGATTCGTCGCGCGGTGCGGCGCGGTCGTCCCAGTAGCGGTTCAGACGGGCGCTATCTGCAAGCACAACGACGCGGCGATAGGGCCGGCCGGGTTTGGCCAGCGCTTCGCCGTCCATCCAGAACGCATGTTCGCGTCGCAGCTGCGGCAGGTAGCGCGCAAATGCCGCGGCTGGATCATCGTGCGAGGTCAACGCAACCATCTCGTAGAAAAATGGGGGTTGCGACCGGCTTAGATAATAGCTGCGCGTGCCATTGGGGACGTGACCGTACTTGTCGATCAGGTAGGCGAAGTTCTTCACGATGCCCTGGACTGGTTCACCGGTTGCGTCTACCGAGATTCCCAACAGGCTGAAGTAGCTGTCCCAGTAATACGCCTCGCGGAATCTGCCCCCCGGCACGATCGCGGCAAACGGCAGCGGAAGCAACGATGACCCCTGCGCCGGCGAAGTCATCGGTCGCACCAGCACGTGCCACAAATCAGCGATGTGCTGACACAAGTCCGAATGCGTAGCGGGTGCGGGCGAAGCGGCCTCAGGCTCGAACTCGAAGTGCTCGCTGACGAATTCTCGCAGCGAGAACCCTGGCGACTGTCGCCGTGAGTTCCAGGCGGCGAGGATCCCGGACGGAGTACCGCGGGGAATCGCGTCCGCAAATTGTTTGCTGTCGGTAAAAATTCCGTGACTCTGCACTGCGGCGAACAGATCGCCGTAAACCTCCGAAGGCGGTGCGACTGCAGCCGTCGCTCCCGCCGCGACGGTGCCAGCGGCCGCAACCGATGCGAGCAGCAGGGCGGCCGCACCCGCGGCGATGCGCTGCCGTGTTCGCAGGGAGAAAAAAGAGAAAGCCGCCGCGGCAGCAAAGGCTACGACAAATCGAATTGAACCTGCGCACATTGCACGGAGTCTTCCGCACTCATCGTATGCCGGACGCTGAACGACTGATGCTGATGCCTGAAGCGAGGGGCAACGCTCCCTTGTCCTTGACGTCGCTAATGAAAATGCCGTCCCGATATCACTAGTCGGATCGTTGTCGAAAGGA
>VBCK01000233.1 GCA_005882215.1 Betaproteobacteria bacterium
ACCTCGGGTTCGATGAATTCCTGGGCGAGGAGGCCTTCAACGGGGCCGAGCGGATCGGCGGCTACGTGGCCGACGTCGAGGTGGCGCGCTTCGCGGCGCGGCTGCTGCAGGAGCGCGAGTCGAACCTGTTCGTGTTCATCGTGACGATCGAAAATCACGGCCCCTGGCCGAATGGAGTGCTCGATCACGCGGACGAAAGCGCGGACTTCTGGCGCGGCCTGGTCGTGCCCGAGGCGGAGCGCAGTGCCTTCAAGGGTTTCGTCAAAGGGGTGCGTCACGCCGATTCGATGCTCGGCATACTGGCCCAGACGCTCGGTGCGGGCGCCTGCGGCGGCCTGCTGGCCATGTATGGGGACCACCTGCCGAGCTTTCCGAAGACGTTCCAGCGGGTGGGTTTTCACGACAACCGCAGCGACTACCTGCTGTGGCGCGCCGGCAGCGCGGTCAGCGCACGCAGGGACCTTGCCGCGCACGATCTGGGCAGGGCGATCCTGGAAGCGCGAAGCCAGCCACCCGCCGCGGTGACGTCGCATACGGGACTGCAGCAGGCGGCTGGATGAGGGATCGCAGCGCGCCGAAAGAGGGAGATTATTAAGAGCGGTTAACATTCCGATCGTAGACTCCGATCCGGGTACGTAAAGATCGGAAGCCGCACTTGGTCGGAGCAAACGAAGGAAATCGGGGCGAGCGCGGCGAGGGGTTCGACCCGGACGTCAGCGGCACGCGCGTTGAGCGCCTGAACGCTCGCGCGTTCTGTCTGTGGATGACCGGCCTGCCCGGGTCCGGCAAGTCCACCATCTGCGCTCTTTTGCTGGATCGTCTGCGGATGCAGGGGCGGCGCGCCTACGGCCTCGACGGCGACGTGCTCCGGCAGGGACTGAACCGGGACCTCGGTTTCACGGATGCGGACCGCTCCGAGAACATCCGCCGCACGGCCGAGGTGGCGCAGCTGATGGTCGATGCGGGACTGATCGTGGTGGTGGCGCTGATCAGCCCGTTTCGCTCCGACCGCGAATTCGCCCGCTCGCGCTTTGCGCCCAACCGGTTCTGCGAGGTCTTCATCGATGCGCCGCTTCAGGTGTGCGAGCGGCGCGATCCGAAGGGCCTGTATGCGAAGGCGCGGCGCGGCGAGCTCGCGCGGATGACCGGCATCGACAGCCCGTACGAGCCGCCCGAGCGGCCCGACCTGCACCTGCACACCGACACCGACGACGCCGGCGCGTGCGTGGAGCGGATCCTGAGCTGGCTGCGGGGCTGATCCTCGATCCGCGTATTACTCGCTCTGCTCGACCTTGAACGCGCTGCGCTCGGCCAGCTCGTCGAGCGCGCGACTCACCTGGTGTGACTGGCGGGCCAGCGCCGCGGCGATCGCGCGCCGCATCACCGGGTCGGCGATCCAGTGCGCTGAAAGCGTCGGCACGGGATCGAGCCCGCGCGCCACCTTGTGCGCGCCCTGCGCGCCGCCCTCGAACACCGCCAGGCCCCGCTCGATCGCGAACTCGATCATCTGGTAGTAGCAGCACTCGAAGTGCAGGCACGAGACGAATTCGGTCGCGCCCCAGTAGCGGCCGTACAGCGTACCGCCGCCGGCGCCCGTATCGAACACGCCGAATGCGCTCGCCACCGGGGCCCCGTCGCGGTGCGCCAGCACCAGCATCAGGTTCTCCGGCATCGTGCGCGCCAGTTGCTGAAAAAACGCCAGGCTCAGGTACGGGGTCGAGCCGTGCTGCGCGTACGTGATCCGGTAGCAGCGGTGAAAGAAGCGCCAGTCGTCCTCGGTGATGGCGGTTCCCGTTCGCCGCTGCAGCTCGACGCCGGCCTCGCGCACCCTGCGCCGCTCGGCCCGGATCTTCTTGCGCTTGTCCTGCGACAGCGCGGCCAGGAATTGCTCGAAGTCGCGATAGCCGCCGTTGCGCCAGTGGAACTGCACGCCGGCCTGAACCAGCAGGCCCGCGGCGGCCAGCATCTCGATCTGCGCCGTCGGGGCCAGCAGCACGTGTAGCGAACTCAGATTCGAGTCCTGCACCAGTGCGAGCAGTTGCCGGGCCAGTTCGCTTCGGGCCTGTGCGTCGCGCGCGATCAGGCGGCTGCCGGGCGCCGGCGTGAACGGCACCGCGGCCAGCCACTTCGGGTAGTACGCCAGCCCGCGCTCCTCGTGGGCCTGGGCCCAGGCCCAGTCGAACACGTATTCGCCGAACGAGTGGTCCTTCCGATACAGCGGCACGGCTGCGGCCAGGCCCTGCGCATCGGTCAGCGTCAGGTAGGTCGGTGTCCACCCGGTGCGCGCGCTGGCGCAGCCGCTTTCGTGCAGCGCGTGCAGGAACTCGTAGCGCAGAAACGGCGTCGCGTCGGCATCGGCGGCCAGCAGCTCGTTCCAGGCGCTGCGCCCGATCCGGCTCAAGTCATCGATCAGTCGCACGCGCTTCACGTCGCGGTCAGCATGCGCATCCTGCGCGCCTTCGCGCTGCGCGCTACGGCGGGCGAGCCCGGCTCCATCGTCGGCGTCGGTACGCGTGCGATAATGATGTGGCGGTTTCAACGGTCCGGTTCGATGATTTCGCACGTTCGAGTAGCGGTCGCTCAGATCAATGTCACGGTGGGCGATCTGCAGGGCAATGTCCGCAAGATCGTCGATTTTGCCGGTCGCGCCGCCAATGCCGGCGCCGACGTGCTCGTCACGACAGAGCTGGCGCTATCGGGCTATCCGCCCGAGGATCTGCTGCTGCGCCGGTCATTCTACGAGGCTTGCGACGCCGCGCTGATGGGACTGGCGGCCGAGCTGGCGCCGTTTCGCGATCTGCACGTGCTCGTGGGCCATCCGCTGGCGCGCGAAGGCCAGCGCTTCAACGCGGCCTCGCTGCTGCGGCAGGGCATGGTGCTCGGCACCTACCGCAAGCACGACCTGCCCAATTACGACGTGTTCGACGAGCAGCGCTACTTCACGCCGGACAACCGCCCATTCGTGTTCGAAGTGTGCGGCACCCGCTTCGGCGTGAACATCTGCGAGGACACCTGGTATTCCTACGCGCCCGAGTGCGCCCGCGCGGCCGGCGCCCAGGTGCTGCTGGTGCCCAATGCGTCGCCCTTTCACCTGGGCAAGCAGGCCACCCGGCTGCAGGTGACGCGACAGCACGTGTCCGGCCACGGCCTGGCGCTGGTGTACGCCAACCAGGTCGGCGGCCAGGACGAGCTGGTGTTCGACGGCGCCTCCTTCGCGCTGGATGCGCAGGGCGAGCTGGCGGCGCTGGCGCCGCAGTTCGAGGAAGACCTGCTGCTGATCGACTTCGACCAGGGCGTGCCGCGCGGCCCGATCTGCCCGGAACGGACGCCGATCGAGGCGCAGGTGTACGCGGCGCTGACGCTGGGCGTGCGCGATTACGTGGGCAAGAACGGCTTTCCCGGAGGGATCGTGGGACTGAGCGGCGGCATCGATTCGGCGCTGACGCTGGCGGTGGCGTGCGACGCGCTGGGCGCGGACAAGGTGCGCGCGGTGATGATGCCCTCCCAGTTCACGGCCGAGATGTCGTGGCTCGATGCCCGGCAGCTCGCGCACAACCTGAACGTGGCGTACGAGGAGCTGTCGATCCAGCCGGGCTTCGAGGCCGTGCTGTCGGCGCTGGCAAAGCCCTTGCGCGGCGCGGCCTGGGACACGACCGAAGAGAACATCCAGGCCAGGATCCGCGGCCTGCTGCTGATGGCGCTGTCGAACAAGAGCGGCTCGATCGTGCTCACGACCGGTAACAAGAGCGAGATGGCCGTGGGCTATTGCACGTTGTACGGCGACATGGCGGGAGGCTTTGCGGTCATCAAGGCCCTGCTGAAGACGCTGGTCTACTCGGTGGCGCGCTATCGGAACACGCTGTCGCCGGTGATCCCCGAGCGGATCCTGACGCGCGCGCCCAGCGCCGAGCTGCGCGCCAACCAGACCGATCAGGACTCGCTTCCGCCATACGAAACGCTGGACGCGATCACAGATCACCGCGATCATCAAGCCGTTCAAGCTGGACGAGGTCAGGGAGGCCCTGGCCGACGTCGGCGTCACCGGCCTGACCGTCACCGACGTGAAGGGCTTCGGGCGGCAAAAGGGGCACACCGAGCTGTATCGCGGCGCAGAGTACGTGGTCGACTTCCTGCCCAAGATCAAGATCGAGGCGGTTGTGGCCGATTCGATCGTGGACCGGGCCATCGACGCGATCACGCGCGCCGCTCGTACCGGCAAGATCGGCGACGGCAAGATCTTCGTGCGGACGGTCGAGCACGTGGTGCGGATCCGCACCGGCGAAACGGACGAAGCGGCGGTCTAGCAACGACCCTCACCCCAGCCCTCTCCCGCAAGCGGGAGAGGGAGCGGCTTGCGTCAACCCGGCGACGACGGCTTCAGTAGAACCAGCAGCGCTCCGGCACCGCCATCGGCGGGCCGTGCCTGGCAAAACGCGATCACCTCGCTGCGCCGGACCAGCCAGCTCCTGACTTTTCCCTTCAGTACCGGCACGCCGTCGCGCGAGCCGCGCCCCTTGCCGTGCACGATCCGCACGCAGCGCTGCCCATGGTGGACCGCCTCGCGCAGGAACGCGCCCAGCGCGTGGTGCGCCTCCTCGACGCGGTGGCCGTGCAGGTCGAGCTCCGCCTGCACGACCCAGAAGCCCCGCCGCAGCTTGCGCAGCGTGTCGGCGCCGATGCCGTCGGCGCGGTACGACAGCGACTCGTCGGTCTCCAGCAGGCTCTCGACCCCGATCCGTTCGGTGAGCGATTCGTCGAGCACGGCCCGGTTGTCGCGCTCGCGCTGCACCGGATGCGGCCGCGCGTGCGGCGCGGCCGCTAGGTGGCGCGCCCCGGAGCCCGCGCCAGCGTGCGTGCGGCCAAGCGGCTTGACATCGCGCACGGCTTGCTGGAATTCGGCGGCTGCGTCGGTTCGCGCTTCAGTGGGCGCGGGCGCTGGCGCCTCGCGCCGAGGCGGGGTCGCTGCGGCCTGCGGCCGGGCGATCCGGACCGACTTCAGCTCGGCCAGGCTCTTCAGGCGGCCCGCGGGTGGAGCCGACCGCTTCATGGCGGGCCCCCCGGGCTCAACCCTTTCATGCGCGGCTACTTGGCCGCTACGGCGGCGTGGGGGGTGGCCTGGGTCGGTGCCTCGGCCTCGAGCCAGCGCTGCGCGTCCAGCGCGGCCATGCATCCGCTGCCGGCCGACGTGACGGCCTGCCGGTAAACCGAGTCCTGCACGTCGCCGGCCGCAAACACTCCCGGCACGCTCGTCATCGTTGCCAGCCCGCTGGAGCCGCCGCGCGTGCGGATGTAGCCGCCCGTCATGTCGAGCTGGCCCGCGAAAATCTCGGTGTTCGGCTGGTGACCGATCGCGATGAAGCAGCCCTGCACATTGATCCGCGCCGTCTCGCCGCTGCGAGCATTGCGGATGCGCACGCCGTGCACGCCGTTGTCATCGCCCAGCACCTCGTCGAGCTCGTGCCACAGGTGCATCGTCACCTTGCCTTCGGCCGCGCGCGCCATCAGCTTGTCGACCAGGATCGGCTCGGCCCGGAAGCGGTCGCGCCGGTGGATCAGGTGCACCCGGCTCGCGAGATTGGCCAGGTACAGGGCCTCCTCGACCGCGGTGTTGCCGCCGCCGACCACGCACACATCCTGTCCGCGGAAGAAGAATCCGTCACAGGTCGCGCAGCCGGATACGCCCCTTCCCATGAAGGTGCGCTCGGACGGCAGCCCCAGGTACTTGGCCGAGGCGCCGGTGGCAATGATCAATGCGTCGCACGTGTACGCGCCGATGTCGCCCACCAGGTGGAACGGCCGCCTGCTCAGATCGACTTCGTAGACCTGATCGATCACGATGTCGGTATTGAAGCGCTGCGCATGCCGGTCGAACCGTTCCATCAGCTCCGGGCCCTGCACCCCGTCGGCATCGGCCGGCCAGTTGTCGACGTCCGTCGTGGTCGTCAGCTGACCGCCCTGTGCCAGACCGGTGATCAGTCGCGGGGCCAGGTTGGCGCGCGCCGCATAGACGGCGGCCGTGTAGCCGGCCGGTCCGGATCCGAGGATCAGCACGCGCGAATGGCGTGTGGGGTGCGTCTTTGGGTGGGTCATCTGCGGCAGGCCTCGTTTAGCCAATATGGGGGCGCGAGCACGGCCGCGCACCTGCCGCGATTATGGGGTTTCGGGATATTTGCCGCAAAAGGCGGGCCCGATGGCCCGCCCGGTGCGTTTACCTGTGTGCCGGTGAGTGATGCGCCGGTGAGTTATGTGCCGGTGAATACGAGCAGCCGGCCAGGTGCCGGATCATCGAAGGATGGTCGCTTTCGGCCCCGCACAGCGCGCAGGACAGTACGCGCGACTCCGGATCGCGCAGCAGCACCTGCAGGCCCTCGTGCTCGGCCCGCAACACCGCCTGCTCCAATAACCGTAATTCCTTCTCGTGAGTGAGCGCAATCGCTACTTGCATACCTTCGTCCTCCCAAACCAAGTACCCAGTTACCCGTACGAAAGGGAGCTTCGCGGATTGGGTGCATTGGAGCAATCGCCGTGATGCGGCATTCGCCGAATGTACGCCGCCCGCAGCACGCTAGCCGAAAGCCGTACGGCGTGTACGAAGCCCGGCGACAGCCAATGGCGCTGCCCTTGGGGACGGATAGGAGATCCACCTTCCACCGATACCTATAATTACGCGATGTCGATGCGCAAGGAGTCGCGCAACGTGAACGGCGAGTCGGCGCAAGGCCGTAGACCCGAGGGCGAACGCAGTCGCGGCGCGAAGGCGAGCGCGGCGCGCTCCTGGTCGGCGGGCGGTCGGGGGGCCCGCCTGCTGGCAGAAGCGGGCTGGATCGCCGGCACGCTGATCGCGCTTGCGTTGGCCGTGGCACTGGTGTCCTACCAGCGCGAGGATCCGGGTTTTTCGAATTCGGTCAGCGTGCCGCAGGTGCAGAACCTGGCCGGCAGAGTCGGCGCGTGGGTGGCGGACTCGATGCTGGTCGCCTTTGGCTATTCGGCCTACCTGTGGGTACTGGCGGCGCTCGCGTGGTCGGCTCGGTTCTGGCGGCGCCTGTTCGTGCATCGCAGGGCCGCGGCGGCCGAAGGGCATCGTGACGGGGTGGCGCGCTGGCTGCGCGCGCTGGCGCTGCTGGGGCTGGTGGCGGCCTTCGCCGCTCTCGCCACGCTGCGCCTGCACAGCCTGGACGCGACGCTGCCGGGATCTGCCGGCGGAGCGCTGGGCGACCTGATCGCTCCGTACGCCACGCACGCGTTCGGCTTCACCGGCGCCACGGTCGTGCTGCTGGCGCTGAGTGCGCTGGCGGCCAGCCTGCACTTCGGATTCTCCTGGCTCGGGCTGGCCGAGGCGATCGGCAGCGCGTTCGAGGCGGTGTCCGGCCGCGTGCGCCGGATGCGCGAGGCCAAGATCGACCGCTCGATCGGCGAGGCGGCGGTGGCCGAGCGCGAGGCGACCCTGGCGCATGAGCGCGAGCGGCTGGTGGAAGCACCGCCCGTTCACATCGAGCGGCAAAGTGCGCATCCGCCGCCCTCGGAGCGGCGCCAGAAGGAACGGCAGGTGCCGCTGTTCTCGGAACTTTCCACCAGCAGGTTGCCGCCGCTGGATCTTCTGGACGAGCACGATCCCGCGGTCGAGGCCATCTCGGCCGACACGCTGGAGTTCAACTCGCGGCTGATCGAACGCAAGCTGAAAGACTTCGGGGTCGACGTCAGCGTCATCGCCGCCTATCCCGGTCCGGTCATCACCCGCTACGAAGTCGAGCCGGCCACCGGGGTCAAGGGCAGCCAGATCGTGAATCTGGCCAAGGATCTCGCGCGCGCGTTGTCGCTGGTGTCGATCCGCGTGGTCGAGACGATCCCGGGCAAGAACCTGATGGGACTGGAGCTGCCCAACCCGCGCCGCCAGGTCGTGCGCCTGTCGGAAATCCTGGGCTCGGCCGTGTACGGCGAGAGTCACTCGCCGGTCACGCTGGGCTTGGGCAAGGACATCTCGGGCAAGCCGATCGTGGTCGACCTGGCGCGGATGCCGCACCTGCTGGTGGCCGGCACGACCGGATCGGGCAAATCGGTGGGCGTCAACGCGATGATCCTGTCGATCCTGTACAAGTCGGACCCGTCGCAGGTGCGGCTGCTGATGATCGATCCGAAGATGCTCGAGCTGTCCACCTATGGGGACATTCCGCACCTGATCGCGCCGGTCGTCACCGACATGCGCGAGGCCGGTCACGCGCTGAACTGGTGCGTGGGCGAAATGGACCGGCGCTACCGGCTGATGAGCCGGCTCGGCGTGCGCAGCCTGAGCGGCTACAACCAGAAGATCGCCGAAGCGCGCTCGCGCGGCGCGCCGATCGTCGATCCGTTCGCGCTCGATCCGTTCACGGCCGCGCCCCTGGAGCAGCTGCCGGTGATCGTGGTCGTGATCGACGAGCTGGCCGACCTGATGATGGTCACCGGCAAGAAGGTCGAAGAGCTGATCGCGCGGATCGCGCAAAAGGCGCGCGCGGCCGGCATGCACCTGATCCTGGCCACCCAGCGCCCATCGGTGGACGTGATCACCGGTCTGATCAAGGCCAACATCCCGACCCGCATTTCGTTCCAGGTCTCCAGCCGCGTCGATTCGCGCACGATCCTGGACCAGATGGGGGCCGAGGCGCTGCTGGGGCAGGGCGACATGCTGTACATGCCGGCCGGGGCGGGCTTTCCGACCCGGGTGCACGGCGCTTTCGTGTCCGACGCCGAGGTGCACCGCGTCGTCGAGTGGCTCAAGTCGCTGGGCACGCCGAACTATGTCGAGGGCGTGCTGGATGCGCCGGACGAGTTGCCCGGCGCGGGCGAGCCGGGCGGCGCTCCGACCGGCGAGGCCGATCCGCTGTACGACCAGGCGGTGGAGATCGTCGTGCGCAACCGGCGCGCCTCGATTTCCCTGGTGCAGCGGCATCTTCGGATCGGCTACAACCGCGCTGCGCGCCTGCTGGAGGACATGGAGCGGGCGGGCCTGGTGTCCGCGATGCAATCCAACGGGAACCGCGAGATCCTGGTGCCGGCACGGGGCGAGGCGTGATCCTGCTTCGCGGCTTCGCCGCTTCGGAGGACAAGCCGTCCGAAGCGCAGCGCGCGAAGGCGGGCAAGCCTGGTTTGTTGCTCGTGCTGCTGCTGGCTTGCAGCCTGCCGGTGGCGTGGGCCGATTCGCTGCAGCAGTTGCGCGATTTCCTGACGCAGACGCAGAGCGCGCGCGGCGACTTCTCGGAAACCTCCTCCGGCAAAGGCCCGGCCTCGCACGGGCCCCAGCGAAGGCACGGGACCTTCGAGTTCGCCCGTCCCGGCCGCTTCCGCTGGATTTACACCAACCCTTATCAGCAGACGATCGTCAGCGACGGCTCCAGGCTGACCGTGTACGACCCGGACTTGAACCAGGTCACGATCAAGAAGCTCAAGGGCGCGATTCCCGCCTCGCCGGCCTCGATCCTGTTCGGCTCCAACGAGTTCGAGCGCGACTTCCAGGTGAGCAGCGACGGCGAGCGCGACGGCCTGGAGTGGATCCTGGCAACACCCAAGTCGCAGGATTCCTCGTTCGCGCGGATCCGGATCGGCTTTCGCGACGGGCTGCCGGTGGCGATGGAGCTGGCCGACAGTTTCGGACAGACCACCGAGCTGCGCTTCTCCGGGCTGCAGCGCAACCAGAGAATCGATCCGGCCCGCTTTCATTTCGATCCACCCAAAGGGGCGGACGTGCTGGAAGACCAGTG
>VBCK01000234.1 GCA_005882215.1 Betaproteobacteria bacterium
TTTCGAGGACGTGATCGGCCAGTCCCACCTGCTGGGGCCCGGCAAGCCGTTGCGCATCGCGTTCGAGTCGCGCCATCCGCACTCGATGATCCTGTGGGGGCCGCCGGGCGTGGGCAAGACCACGCTGGCCCGGCTGATGGCCGACGCGTTCGGACTGGAATTCATCGCGATTTCGGCGGTGCTGGGCGGCGTGAAGGACATCCGCGACGCGGTGGAACGGGCGCAGGCGACGCTGGCGCGCAGCGGACGGCCGACCGTGGTGTTCGTCGACGAGGTGCACCGCTTCAACAAGGCGCAGCAGGATGCGTTCCTGCCGCACGTGGAGTCGGGCCTGTTCGTGTTCGTCGGCGCCACCACCGAGAACCCGTCATTCGAAGTGGTCGGCGCGCTGCTGTCCAGGGCCTCGGTGTACGTGCTGGAGCCACTGACAGGCGAGGAGCTGGGTGAGTTGCTGGAGCGCGCGCGGCGCGATTACCTGAACGGCGTGGCGATCGA
>VBCK01000235.1 GCA_005882215.1 Betaproteobacteria bacterium
GGTAAGTCCCTTCAGCTTGCATGTGGTATGCAGGCGCAGCCAAGCAATCGAGTGCGGCTGCCTGGCGCAGGCCCGGCGTAAGGTCTTCGACCTTTACGCCAACAACAAACAGTCAGATCGCCGAGCGGGCGAGCGGGCGTTCGGATGCTTCGGTCAGCTCTATGAGATCGAACGGGACCTGCTGGATCTGGATGCGGATGCCAGGCGATACTCGACTTCCCACGCCATGAGTCAAGTCATAGGAATATTGCTTCAAGGGAATATCTACTGCCGGAGTGCTGTGCTGTGCTATTGAACTATTGAAGTGGTCCGAATCACGGCAAAAACAGGGCACGATCACAAGCTCCGATTGCCTGGTCACGGGAAGCAGGTTTCGTTTGAGAATCAGCGAAATCAAACTGAATATCGAAAATGCGAAGTAAATTTCCAGAGCATTAAGCACGACGGAGGCCCTGGACTCGCCCCATCCGTCGTCAAAAACGGCTTTAGAGAGCGCTCGTGGCTGACAAAAGTAAACGAGAGGACCCTGGCGACGAGGTTACGCATCACGCAGCCACTATGCGAGTGTCGTTCATGTAGCAACAACAGCTCAGCCAATCGTGTCTTCCGGCCGTGGCGCTTCGCCGCGCTTGCGGCGCATCAGTCGGTCGAACGCCGCCAAATCGGCCCGCTCGCGCCTTTCGGCGAAGAAGGCGGCCGTATTCATCGCCGCCAGCTTTTCCGCAACTGCGGTGGCGACGAATTGATTCACGCTGACACCATCGGCCTTGGCGCGGCGCTCGACTTCTGCCTTCACCGAGCGTGGCAGCCGAAGCGGGTAAGTACTCTGCGAGTCCTTCGTCATTTGATCCTCCGTAAAGCAACCGCTGGGGTCAGCACTTCAACCCCGAATTGCTGCGGAACGACACCAAAGTCCCGCTGATTGAACGTCACGATCGCGGCGGCACGCCCGTTGACCGCGGCTTCGAGCACCATCTCATCGGCCGGATCGCGCAAGAGCGGCCGCCACATGAAATGGCTCTCGACCGGCTCGACCATGGCGAGCACCGCATCGACGAATATTCCGACCTCGTCTGCGTCGAGCCCGGCCGCCGTTGCATGCTCGGAGCGCCGACACGTGGCCTCGTATTCAAGCGCCAACGCCACATTTGCCAACAACGTCACTTTGCCCTGACGCGCCTTCATCAACAGCGCCGCCGAGGCGCCAGTCGGACTGCGCATGGCGGCCACGACGGCGCTGGTGTCGAGCACTATTCTCACATTACCCATGATATCACATCACAGGCAATATTATTTAACCGGATTGCCTGTGCCATTGAAACGGCCCGATCCAAGGCAAAACAAGGCCTTACCCGGCCGTAACTCGGCAATCTGTGGCACACGGAGGAGCACGTAACGCATTGATTTTAAATATCTTATCGAAGATCGAGGCATTGGCTACGAACCAAGGGGTCGTGGGTTCGAATCCTGCCGGGCGCAGCTGGAGGCCGCCGTGCAATCCGCCAGACTGTACGACGCGCTGTGCCTGCTCACCGGGTCAACGGTGCGGCGGCGCTGAACCGGGCGGTGGCTCTGGCAGAGACGCGAGGGCCGGCCGCCGCCCTGGCAGCGCTCGATGCGCTGTCGAGCGACGAGCGGCTCTCGGACTACCAGCCGTACTGGGCGGCACGCGCCGACTTGCTCGCCCGCTGCGGCGCCCTGGAAGCGGCTGCGCAGGCGTACACGCGCGCGATCGGCCTGGAAAGCGATCCAGCGGTGCGGCAGTTTCTGCAGCAGCGCGCGGCTGCCGCGCGCGCTCGAGGGTCTTGAGTCAACCCGCGGCCGCCTTGCGGACCGCGTATCGCTGCATCGAAGCCCTCATTCATCGAGAAAGCTGCCCTTGAAGAAGGACCACGCGGTGCCGTCGTGAAGGTAGAAGAACCCGTCGGCGCAGAAGTCCTTGCCCGGAAAGAACTCCCGGTACTCGCGCGGCACGAGCCGCGCAAGCTGCTCATCGGTCAGCTCGTCGAACTGCTCGGGCGTGATCGGCTGGCCGACCGTGAGTTTGCGCGGCTCCATAGCGCCGCTGTGGCTAAGCCTTTTCCAGCGCGGCGAGCACCTTGGCGGGGACAAACGGTACCGACCGAAGCCGCGCGCCCGTCGCGTCGAAGATCGCATTGGCGATCGCCGAGGGCACGACTGCCGATGTGGGTTCGCCCGCGCCCCAGGGTTTTTCGGTCGGCCGGTCGATCAGGTCGATGACGACCTCGGGAACGTCGGGAAACTTCAGGATCGGATAGGTCTCCCAATCAAGGCTTGTTACGCGCGACCGGTCGAAGTGCAGGTCTTCGATCAACGTGCGGCTGGTCGTCTGCACGACGTTGCCCTCGATCTGGTTCCTCAGTCCGTCCGGATTGATGATCTGGCCGCAGTCGTGCGCGACGTAGAACTGGCTGACGCGCACCTTGCCCGTCCTGCGGTCGACCTCGACGTCGGCGACCGCCCCCACATAGGTGCGCGCGAGCTCGTACCTGACGTACGAGAGGCCCCGCCCTTTCATCACGTCGCCCGACTGGCGTGGCGGCGCGCTACGCGGCTTCCAGCCGGATAGCCTGGCGAGCCGCTGCAACAGCTCGGCACCGCGCGGATCGTTCAGATGGCGCAGGCGGAACTCCAGCGGGTCCGCGCCGACCGCCGCGGCCAGTTCGTCGACAAAGCTCTCGTTCGCGAACGTGTTCTGCATCCGTCCCGGCGTGCGGATCCACGACGGGCGGAACGGCGTCTCGGCGAGCCAGTGGGCCGTGGCCCGAATGTTCGGGAACGTGTACGGAATCGCGAGCGACTGCTGGATGTTGCCCGGATGCGCATCCTCGCGCAGCAGCCCCGCGAGCTCGGCAGCCAGCAGCGGCACCGCGATCTCCTTCGGCCGGTCGGGAATGAGGACTTCCGATTCCCAAGCCGTCACGCCGCCCTTGTCGTCGATCGCAGCGCGCAGATCGTAGAGGCTGGGCGGCCCTTTCGGGTCCCACCCGTGCTCGTCTTCCCGCATCCACTGCACGCGCACCGGCAAGCCGGTCTCCTTCGCCAGCAGCGCGGCATCCGCAGCGGCATCCTCGTGGCCGTTGCGCCCGTAGCACCCCGAGCCCTCGATGTAGATGCAGCGCACGTCTTCGGGTCTCAGGTCCAGCATGTTGGAAAGCTGCTTGCGCAGGAGATGCGTTGCCTGCGAGGCGCTCCAGACCGTGAGCTTGCCGTCCTTGTACTGCGCCACCGCGCACGAGGGACCGATCGAGCCGTGCGTGTGAATGGCAAAGTCGTAGCTGGCCGAAACGATCCTGGCGCGCGGCGCCTTCATCGCCTCCGCGCTGTTGCCGACCTTCTGCAGGTCCTCGTCCTTGTTGATCTTCACGCTGCGGACATACTCCCAGAGCTTTGCCTTGTCGGGCAGGCCCTGCCAGTCCGACCACGTCGTGGCCGCCGCCCGGCTTGCCTTGATTGCCGCCCATTCCCTGCGGGCGAGCACGGCCAGGAAGTTCCCCTTGTAGACGATGCCGAGGTAGCCGGGAATCTTGCGCGCTTCGACATCGTTCCACGCGAGTAGCGCCGCCTTCATCGCGCGGGGCCGGATCACGCGCGCGTGGACCATGCCGTTGATCTTGAAGTCCTGCATGTAGGTGAATCGCCCGCTCACCTTGTCCGGGATGTCGGGCCGCGCGACGGGCGTTCCGACGATCGTGTAGTCCTTCGGGTCCTTCAGCGGCGCCCTGGCGTCGAGCTTCAGCTGGAAGTTGCGGCCGCCTACGAGCTGCGCGTAGCTCCAGCTCCTGCCGCCGGATCTAGGCACGATCACGCCGTCCTTGACGGTGAGCGTTTCCTTGGCCACGCCCTGATCCACAGCGACTTGCCAGAGCAGTGCCTCGCGCGCGGTCGCCGCAGCCTGGCGGATCTGCATCCCGCCGTTCTGAATCGACAGACTGCCGAAAGTCACGCCCTGATCGGGCGTGAGCATCGTGTCCCCCTGGATCACCGTCACGCGGTCGAGCGGCACCGACAGTTCCTCCGCGGCGATCTGCGCCATCGCGATCTGCACACCGGTACCGAGGTCGACCTTGCCGGAGTAGACCGTGACCAGACCTCTGGCGTCGATGGCGAGAAAAGCGTCGACCTGGTCCGTCGCGACCGTTTTGGGCGGGGCCGACGGCGCCGCCGCGGCCACCCCTGCGGGCGGTTCGACGGCGAAGGAGACCACCAGGGCGCCGCCCGTCTTCAGGAACGCGCGGCGCGATTCGCTCAGTCCGCGCCCAGAGGTGAACGGCGTCATGGCCGCCTCTCTCGCGCCATCGTCTCGGCCGCGCGCTTGACGGCGCGGACAATCCGCACATGCGTACCGCACCGGCACAGGTTCTCGGCGAGCGCGGCGCGGATCTCTTCTTCAGTAGGATTGCGCGTCGTTTGCAGGAACGCGGCCGCCTGCATGATCATGCCGTTGATGCAGTAGCCGCACTGCACCGCCTGCTCGGCGATGAACGCCCGCTGGAGCGGATGCGGCCGGCCCGGGGTGCCAAGCCCCTCGAGCGTGACGATCTTCCTGCCTGCGACCGCCGAAACCGGCACCGAGCAGGAGCGAACCGCCTGGCCGTCGACATGCACCGTGCACGCGCCGCACTGGCCCAAGCCGCAGCCGAAGCGCGGCCCGTGCAAACCCAGATCGTCGCGCAGTGCATAGAGCAACGGCATCTGCGGATCGTCGGCGGAGATCGACGCCGGCTTGCCGTTCAGATTGAACGCGATCAGTTTCATCGAGGACCCTCCTTCCTCGGGAAACGCTGCCTCATTGTGAACCCGCCCGCAGCCCGGGTCGATACCCGCGCGAGGACGCCACGTTGCCCCATAGAAACGAGCGATCCTCTCACGAGTGAATAAATGCCGTTCCAGGGGATTTTTGTTTCGAGCTGCGGGCATGTAGCACGTGCACAGCACTGACGTCCTCACCACGCACGGGTGGCCAACGTACCGAAGCGCCCGGCGAGCCGACAAACCCGAAAAGCACCGACAGAGTCTGAAGAGCGGGCGCGCCAGCGGTGTTTCGCTCAATCCGCTGGCACCCGCCCATAGGTCACCGCCTCACGCACCTCCGGCGGCGCCGCAGCGACAAGTTCCGGATCGGGTTGCGCTCCCAACGCGTCGTTGACGGTCGAGAAAGCCAAGCGCAAGGCCACAAACGCGGTTACCTCGAATATCTCGCGATCCGAAAGCCCGGCAGCCCGCAGCGCATCGATCTGCCCGCGCGTTGCGCCATTCGGATCCCGCACGACCTGCTCAGCCCAGGCTTGCAGCCCCTTCTCCCGCGGCGAAAGCGCATCGCCGCCCCCACCTCGCAGGCGGTACACGCGCCAGTACTCGGGTGCCGCATGCGCCAAGCGCGCTGCGCCGCCAGTTCATCGGCGCGGTAATCCAGGTCGTGCTGCAGCCGCTCGGCTTGCCAAGCGCCGCCGACGCTCACGCTGGCACGCGGCCGCCGAACAGAACCTCTGCTGCCGAACCTGCTGGCGGGGAACGAACGCTTTGCCACACGACGCGCATCTCCCGCTGTGCGTGGACGGCCTCCCGCAAGGAGCAACCATCCACATAGGGGCGCTATCGGCACTGGCGCGTTAGGAGGGGCAGGTGCTCATCACAATGAACTCGCCTACACCGACGGTGGGTCCGTTTCAATGAGCAGGACTGGGTCAATTCTGGTGAGCGTCAAAGCCTACGAGAATGCGCATGCGGAACGCTGGGTTCGCGGCGTCCGCGAAGAATGCCTATCGAAGGTAATTCCGATCGGGCAGGGGATGCTGCAGCGTGTGCTGCGAGAATACGGCGCCCATTTTCACCACGAGCGGAACCACGAGGGCGTAGGCAATGTGCTGATCATGCCGCGCGCGTCCTGTGAGCATCGAGAAGGACCCGTGATTCGTCGCCCTCGACTTGGAGGATTGCTCAATTACTACGAGCGAGCTGCCGCATAGCAGTCGGTACAGTCTTTGGACATCACGCGATCATGCGTGCGCGTGACGTGAATCGCTGTAGACTAAGCGTTGTGCGCAAACTACAGCGGCTATTGAGCAGATCCTCCTGCGGCGAGAACGCTCCTCGTGCCGTCACTTTCCCCATTGGCAGGCGAGTCTCGATATTACTCATCTCTGGGTGTGCACGTTAAATACAAATTCCCTATTGCGACGATACCCATTTCGATATGCAACTGCGAACCCTGCAGTACTCGGAATCGAAAGGGGTGCGGCGCCCCCTAGCCGATTTTCTGAGGAAGAGTGGCACCTTTGACGACGGTGTCGCTCGTTCTCGGCAGCGGCGGCGCACGAGGCCTGGCCCACATCGGCGTGATCCAGTGGCTAACCGAAAACGGCTACGAGATTCGCTCGATCGCGGGCTCCTCCATGGGCGCGCTTGTTGGGGGAATCTTCGCTGCTGGCAAACTCGAAGTTTATGCAGAATGGGTGTTGGCGCTTGAGCGCCTGCAGGTGGTGCGCTTGCTCGATCCGGCATTCGGCCGCCCCGGGCTTTTCAAGGGTGAGCGCATCATGGACGTACTGCGCGAGCTGATCGGCGATTTCGCAATCGAGGATCTGCCGGTATCGTTCACGGCGGTCGCAACCGACCTCGAGTCTGGCGAGGAGGTGTGGTTGCGCGAGGGCAAACTGTTCGACGCCATCCGCGCCTCGATCGCGACTCCCCTGATCTTCACACCCTTCGAATACCGCGGTCGGAAACTGC
>VBCK01000164.1 GCA_005882215.1 Betaproteobacteria bacterium
GCACAAGCAGCAGGCTCAATGCGCTGCGCAGCCAGTGCGCATCCGTCGGAACGTACATCGCGGCTGCAGTGATCGCGAAGGCGACCAGAAAGAAGTGCAAGTCCCGCACAAGTCCGCTGCGCTCGGGCGCTACGCGACCCTGTAAGCCGCGGCGACCGACCACCGCCAGCGCCATTAAAGCGGTCGATAGCGTCGACAGCATCAGCGGCGCCCCGAGAATGGCGCCAACCCCGATTTCCTCGTTCACCGACGCGTTGGCGGTTCCGCTGAGCAGCGCTAGCAGGGGAACCATGGTTTCCGGGAGGGCTGTACCCACGGCGGCGAACAGAGAACCCGTCACGCCTTCGGAGATTCCGAGCTTATCGCCGAGATGTTCGAGCGCATTGGTGAAGAGCTCGGATGCAATGAGGATCACCAGCAGCATCGCAGCCATCAACAGCAACGGACCGGTCATCTATCCGCCCTCCCGGATCAGGGGTGTGGAGCGCACGATGTCTCTGTGACCAGGCCTCATCCGATTGGGTTCACAGCGATGCCGCATCGAGGCGAGACGCACGCACAAGCTTGGGCGGCTTAATTCCTGATTAATGTGCGGATCGTATGGTCCGAATCATTCGCTTTGCAACGTACGACGATGCGCACGTACATGCGCCTACTTCAGGTTGGAATGCTCTCATGACCGACGAATTCGACCATGTGTTTGATCCAGTCGCAACCACCGGCGGGAGGCGAAGGCGCGTCACGGCTGAGGGCAAGTCGGCATACGACATCCCCGAGCTGGTTTGCGCTGTCTACGAGACGGCGCCTGTGCCTCTGCGCACCAAGCTGCTCGAGTGTCTGCTTCGGCCGGTCGGACCACTCGCGCTCGTGGCGATTGCTGCTGGAGCCTTCGGTCACCTTCTGTATCGGCTCAGACGCGACGCGATGCCCATTTCGCTGGATGACCTGGCTCGTATCACGCCGGGCCATGTGCTCGAGTTGAGCCGCTATGTGGAGCAGTGCAGCCCGCACGTCCTGCTGCGGATCGGCTCGCTGATCGCCGCAAGCGACCAGGTGCAATTTTCAGTGTTCCAGTCAACCAGGAGGAACGTGCGCTGGCCGGGGTGATTTCCTTCTACGACGTCGCCAAGGCGGTGATGGAAGAGCAGGGCCTCGAAAATCCTTCGAACATCAAAACAGCCCCGCGATCGTGTTCTTCGCGGGGCTGTTTGCTCTCCCATTCTGCGGTGCTAGTCGTCCTCTGCGGGGTCCTTGGCCGGCGGCGGCGGGGGCAGGGGTGCTGTGACGTTATAGGCGTATGAGGGAATCGCGCAGCTGGTGGAGTCACAGCGCACTTCCGGATAGGCGAACAGGGATTCATGTCCCTGCCCGTCGACCGCGCTGACGGAAACGAAGAAGCTGTCCCCGGGATGGAGGCCAAGGGCCTGGGGCGAGATCACCTGATCTTCGGTGTGGTGGGCAATGGCGACGCGCTGCCGATAGAAGTTCTCGTCCACGGAACGAGCAGCGACGACGAAGTGGTCCACGTGACCTTGCTCGGGCTCATCGAACTTGATGCTGATGCCTTGCACGGCGTTGCCGCTGGCGGTGAAGTTCTGTGGTGATCCGGGGGCGCGCGCAAGGCTCGCTGCGACGGCTGCCATAACGCGGGCGATTCGCGCGGCATAGTGGGGAGTTATGAACTGGACCAGGTCGTTGGGCGAGTGCTGGTGCGTCGTTTTGAAGCTCGTATCTTTGCAATTTGCGGGAACGTTGGCGGGCGCAGGACAGGGCAGCGGTCCGCCACAGCTGTTGTCGACCGGTGACGGCGAGCACTCGAAGGTCTCCATGAAGCGGACCGCGGGGTAAGCCTGACTGATGAAGGATGCGTGGTCGCTCGCGCGGCCGGGCCGATCCTCACGCATTTTGGGCGCCATGGTGATGGACGGGACGTACGCGCCGCCCCAAGTTCCGATGTACCGCATCACGCCGCGGGACGGCGAAGTGTTGTCGGTGACGCCGTCGGGGTCGGTGCTGAGTCGCTCACGAGGAATCCCCGGCGAATACAGGCGGAAATGGCGAAGATCGGCGGGCGCGTTCGCGGTGCTGTCGCCGCCGGGAATGTCCGTGTTCAACATCACTATCACCCTCGGGTCCTCGAAATAGCGGTTCAGGTTGGCCGCGATCGAACGCGAGCCGAAAAGTCCTTGTTCTTCGCCGGAGAAGGACATGAACACGATGGTGGAATCGAATTGATGGCCGGCAAGCACACGGGCGAGCTGCAGGACCACGCCCGTCTGGGCACCGGCATCGTTGCCGCCAGGTGCGTCGGAGGTGGAGTCCGTGACGACCGTAGTGCGCGAATCGTAGTGACCGCCAATGATTACCAGTCGATCCGGGTCTTTTCCGGGCAGCCACGCGATCACGTTGAAGGTTGGCGAGTTCGGGCAGTTCGAATGAATAAATGGGTCGAGTCTGACTTGAAGCCCGGGAATGGAACTGTATTGTTTGAAAAGGAACTCGCGGGCAGCAGTGACGCCATGCCCCGGTTCGGGCTGGTCCGAGCAGGATTGCCGCGTCCTGAAGTTTTGGAGCGTGGTTGCCGTGTCCAAAATGCGGGTGGAATCCACACTTCTGAGAATCGCGCTGATTTCGGCGTCTTTGGTCACACCCGCGTCGGGAGCAGCGCCAACCGCTACGAAAGGCAGTGCGACGACGAGCAGGATGCTGTTCATCGGCATTCGCTTCATATCGAATCTCCTTGGCAGGACAGTCAGGACTTGATGGGACGCCAGATAATCCTGGCACACGAGCCAAAGACGGCGCAAGAACCAGAACCGGACAGCCCCTCGTGTTTGTCCTTGTTGTACTCGTTGGAATCCGGCTGACAAACAAACCGGATGGCATCAAGGGATTGCCGTTCCGGCGGCCTGAATCCAGGTGACGCCTACAATTCGTCAGCAACGTACGCCGCGATTCGCGCGACGACTTGCCCATTGACGGGAGGCGAAGATGACCTTGGACCAATACAACGAATCTGTTAAGGCTATTCTCGCCGACCAACAGGCGATCACTTCGCTAACGGCAACGCTAGCGATGGCGGGTGCAGCCAACATGTCGAACCCGCGATTCATCGAGCTCATGGGTCGGCAAATGGAACTGTTCCAGCGCATCGCCAAGCTCAATACGGACATGCTTCTTGGCATCGTCAAGTCGTCCGGATTGGGGTCGACCTGATTGCGCAGTCCACCCGCACCGCAGCGCGCTTCCTCACACTGGGTGCCGGCTGTCCCAAGGCCGCTCGGTCACCCAGCAGCAATGATGGCTGCGCGATCACAATCGACTCGTAGCGGAGCGTAAAGCTCTTCGCGACCCTCAGGCGAAATGTCGGGTTTGGCTCCTGGAGCGCGTCTGTAGAAGCAAGGCTCGCCCGATCGGTCCGGGTTGAGGGCTCACGCGAACCGGAGGAACGATGAAGACGCTTCTTGTGAAAGCTGCAGTTGGAACGGTCGCGTCCGTGTTAGTCGGAATTGCGATGGCTCAGAACGTCGAGGAGGTAACAGTCCACGCGCAGTCGGGCCCGACCACGAAAGTCGTTGGCCGGACGTCCAGCGGCCTGCCGCTGACCGACATATCGCTCAGCTATGTCGCGAGTGCAGCAGGGCTGGATCTCGCCTCAGACGCCGGGGCTTCCGAGTTTGCAAGACGCGTCAACGACGCCGCCCGGGCAGCTTGCGGGCAAATCGGTCGTCAATACCCGAATGCGGCGCCCAGTGATTGGGAGTGCGCCAAGGCAGCGGCGGGCGAGGCGATGGTCAAGGCGCGCAAGCTCGTCGCGGCGGCACAGAGCAAGTGAGGCTCCCGCAGCGTCGCGTCAATTCCAGACATCGAACCTGAACGCGCGCCCACAGACGGTGCAATTCCAGATCGCGAAGCTTGCCTGCTGGACGTTGGGTTCGACTTCGAAATCGTGATCGCAGTCGGGATCGCCGTCGCTTTCGCGCATCGAATGCAGACAGTAGAGATCGCAATCGAGAACAATCTTGCGCGATCGGTACCGCTGTTGCTCGTCGGCTTTCTGTGTTCCAGTCCGGTTCATGTTCGTGTCCTCCATGGTCGTTGACCGGGTGTCGGCATTGACAAGTTTCGACGCGATCAAATATGAACGTGAGCGGGCGCAGGTTCAAGGATGAGGTTTCACCATTTTCAGGTAAGCCGTTGTGCTTCGGACGTGCACGCTAATCGAAAGCAGGCGGTTGAGGAACGTAATCTTTGCGGTCGATGCTCACGGTAGTTGTTGTTCCATGACGCATGCGTGCGCTCGAACTGTGGCGTTCCATTTCATCCGCGCGAGCACGGTCTTTGGCCTCGCTTCGGCTCACCGATCACTGGCCGAAAACCCGGCTGCGCCGTGGGGCGATCGCATCTGGCGCTCATAATCCGCTGGTGCCTGCGTACCGGCCATGCAAGCAGGGAGACAATCATGAGATCACCGCGCAGTTTTCCTCTGATCGCCACGCTCTGGTAGGTCTGCGCGCTGCAAGGCTGCGCCTCGACGGACTCGGCAGCCTCGGCTGCGAGCGCACCTGCGCCGGCGCGCATCACCGTGCTGTACGACGCCTTCGGCAAGGATGCGGAGATGACCAAGGACTGGAGCTACTCCGCTCTGGTGGGGACGAGAACGGACCCGAAGCAGTGCGGCTCGCGCAGGCCAGGTAGCGGCCACGTCAACGGCGGCGCGCTCGGGGCAGGTTCGCTCGCACCTCGGCCCAGGCGACCCTAGCCCTGTGCGCGCGTGAAGGCCGCGATTTCCCAGTCATGGCTGCGCTCGTCGTGCCGAAGCACATAGGTGTGTCCGTCCTCCGCGTCGACTTTGAACCAGCGCTGCGTTGGCGAAAACCAGCGGTCGACAATTGAATTCACGCCAAGCCGGCGCTCGCCGAGCCAGAAGGCAAGCGGCTCCTGTTCGGCGCGATAGCCTGCGTAACATTCCACCCGAATCGCCATGCGCGGAGGATACCGACGAAGCTACTGCTCGGAACGGCTCCTTTTGATTCGCGTCGCATGCGATGCTCCCGGGTTGTTATCAAATTGAATCAATCACTTAAATAAATCACTTAAGGCGATCTCTAGGGCCGCTCGGCCCGCCCTTTTTGGGGGGTGCCGTCGGTCCTGGCGCCACGTTGGGGCCCGACCGCGGGCCCGGGGGGCTGTCCCGTCATGTTGCCGGCGGAGCATCCCCATATTTAGGGTAAGTGCATACCGTCTAGCAGATTAGTTGTTGTAAAAACCCTGCACTAAAATCCCACTAAGGCGCCTTTTTTTGCGGCATATAGCTGATTCATACCATATTCACGTGGTATGATTCAACGCACTGATGCGATGCGGAATCGCGATCGTGCGCTTGCCGGTAGATCCGCGATCGCCCAGTGCGAAGTTCGGCAGGAAAGAAGGCCCATGGTGCGGGAGACTCGTATGAATGCGCAGGCAGTTATCGGTTTGCGCCTGGCGGTCCGGAACGAAGGGCGTGCGAAGCGCCGTGACTTCTACGATCGTTACGATCTGCTGCTGGCGAACTGGTACCTGCTCACGAACCGGATCCAGCAGGAGATAGAGGAAGTCCGGCACGACCTGCACGAGGAACTCGCATGCTGGCAGCCGCATCAGCCGGAGCCGGATTGGAATGCTTACGCAGAGCGCGTGAACATGATCTGTCGCACGGGGGGCTTTCAGCTGTCTCGCCCATAAACTCTCGGTCCTGACTCACCGCGAGTAAAGATGAGCGAAATCCACCCTGCGGACGGACGTCCGCGCTGCCCATGGGCTGGGCATGACGAGCTTTACGTTGCCTATCACGATCACGAATGGGGGCTGCCGGTATACGACGACCGCGCCCTGTTCGAGATGCTCGTGCTCGACGGCTTCCAGGCCGGCCTGTCCTGGATCATCATCCTGCGCAAGCGCGAGAACTTTCGCCGCGCTTTCGACGGCTTCGAACCGGCGAAGATCGCGCGCTACACGCCGAAAAGAGTCGAACGCCTGCTTCAGGACGAAGGCATCGTGCGCAACCGCCTGAAGATCGAAGCATCGATCCTCTCGGCGCGCGCCTGGCTCGATGTGATGCAAAAGGGGCCGGGTTTCTCGAAGCTGCTGTGGGATTTCGTCGATGGCCGCCCCAAAATCAATCACCCGCGCAGCATCAAGCAGGTGCCGGCCGAAACTGCGCTGTCGCGTGCGATCTCGAAGGAGCTCGCCGGCCGCGGCTTCAAGTTCTGCGGACCGACCATCGTTTACGCGTTCATGCAGGCCGTCGGCATGGTCAACGACCACCTGGTGAGCTGCTTTCGCCACCCGGACTTCGCCGCGCGCGAAGCGGGCACACCGGGAGGCGCAGGGACGAACAGGGGCGCGTCCTAGCGAGCGCCTTAACCAGCGGCTGGCGGGGAGCGACCATCCGTGTATGCCAGATCCGGCATGAATTCAATCCATGCCTTATCCAGCATATATTGCAATTATGCCTTATTAGGCATATATTGCGCGGATGGACTACCCGATTCAATCGCCGGGGCAGCTGTCGAGCCACCTGCGCGCGCTGCGTAAGACCAGGGGCCTGAGCCAGCAGCAGCTGGGTGCCATGCTCGGGGTCGGGCAAACGCGGATTGCGCGCATCGAGCGCGATCCGACTTCGATCCGCGCGGACCAGCTGCTGGCCATTCTGAGCGCTCTCGGGGTCGATGTGGTTCTTCGGCCGAAGGCGGCGAGAGGTGCGACCCCCGCCGGCGCCACTGGATCGACTTCCGCGAGGAAAGCTCCCGCCCGTTCCGATCGTGCCGCCAAGGGCGGGAAGGGCCGGGCTGCTGCGGACGAGCCGTGGTAGCCGATGGCCGAGCTCAACGTCTGGATGAACGGCTCGCTGGTGGGCGTGTGGTTCGCGCTGCGCACCGGTACTCCTGGATTGCGCTACCGGCAGGAGTGGCGCGACGCGCCACAGGGGCGCGTGCTGTCCTTGTCGCTGCCCTTTACGGCGAACCTGGAGCATCGCGGCGACGTCGTGACGAGTTACTTCGACAATCTGCTGCCCGAAAGCGTCGATATCCGGCGGCGTCTGAGGCTGCGCTTCGGCGCCAGGTCGATCGAAGCCTTCGACCTTCTGACGGCGATTGGCCGGGACTGCGTCGGGGCGGTCCAGCTGCTGCCGCCGGACCTGCAGCCGCGCGGGTGGGACCGGATCGAAGCCGATCGGCTTTCCGACGCGCAGGTCGATCGTCACCTCGCATCGGCCACGTCCGATGCGCTGCTGGGGCAGGCCGATCTGGAGGACTTCCGCATCTCGATCGCCGGAGCGCAGGAAAAGTCGGCGCTGCTGAAGATGGGCGGCAGGTGGTATCGACCTCGCGGCGCCACGCCGACCACCCACATACTCAAGTTGCCGCTCGGGCTGGTTGGCAACATGCGCGCGGACATGCGCGACTCGGTGGAGAACGAGTGGGTCTGCGCACGGCTGATGTCCGCCTTCGGTTTCGATATGGCCCACACGGAGATGGCGACGTTCGGAAGCCAGAAGGTGCTGGTCGTCAGGCGCTTCGATCGCCGCTGGCAGGGTATCGAGCAAGGTGCCGAGGAAAGAACGGGATTCAAGGTTCCGCCAGGCGCGTGGATCGCCCGGCTTCCGCAGGAGGACCTGTGCCAGGCCCTGGGCGTTGCGCCGGGTCGGAAGTACCAGGCCGACGGCGGCCCTTCGATGCTGGATTGCCTGCGCGTGCTGGCGCAAGGCGAGCGCGGCGAAGCCGACCGTGGGGTATTTGCGCTGACCCAGTTCGCCTTCTGGCTTCTGGCCGCGACCGACGGGCACGCGAAGAACTTCTCGATCCAGCACCGGCGCGGGGGCGATTTCGGCCTGACGCCGCTGTATGACGTGATCTCGGCCTGGCCGATCATCGGCGCCGGGCCCGGAAAGGTACCCTACGAGCGGGCGAAACTGGCGATGGCCGCGCGCGGCACGAACATGCACTACCGGTTGCGCGACATTCATGCCCGCCACTGGAGAGAGCTGGCGGACCGGTGTGGGCCGGGCGTCTGGCACCGCATGCTGGCGATGGCCGAGTCCGTGGACCAGGTAATCGACCAGACGGAGGCACTCCTGCCGGAGCGGTTTCCTTCCAGCACCTGGCGACCGATCCGGGCCGGGATGCGGCGCCATGCTCAGCGCTTCCTGCGTGCGGCGAAGGCGGTAACAAGTCCAAGGGGCGTAAAGGTAGCCTAGTACGGTTGCCCGTCCCCGTTTACTATGCGACCGAACCGGCCGATTCGTGGATGGTTCGCATATGAGCAGATCCGCGGCGAAGAAGCAAAACAAGACTCCGGCCCCCGCCGCCCCTGCGCGCAAGCCTCGAGGGCAGCGCGCTGCCGCGGTGCTTAGCCCGGCCGTCGAGGATCCGGTGCCTGCGACTGCGGTCGGTGCGCCGGCCGATGGGCCCTGCGTCGTAGGAGTCGGCGCTTCCGCCGGCGGGTTCGAACCGATCAAGAAGCTGCTGTCGATCACGCCGCCCGACGGCGGCCTCGCTTACGTAGTGATCCAGCACCTGGATCCGACCCAGAAGAGCCTTTCCACGGAACTGTTTGCCCGGAGGACCCAAATGGCCGTGGCAGAGGCCGCCGACGGCGTACGGGTCGAGTCCGGCCACGTGTACACGGTTCCGGCCGGCCAGGAGGTCACGATTCGCGCCGGGGTGCTGCACCTGGCCGCTCTGGAGCGCGCGCGCGGGCACCGGATGCCGATCGACCATTTCTTTCAGTCGCTCGGAGAGGATCAGCAGCAGAAGGCGATCGGCATCGTTCTGTCGGGCACCGGCGCCGATGGCGCGGTGGGACTGAGGAGCATCGTCGGCAACGGCGGAATCGTGCTGGTGCAGCGGCCCGATACCGCGCAGTTCGAAGGCATGCCGCAGGCCGCCCTCGCCACCGGTCTGACGACGCACACGCTGGCCATCGAAGACATGCCGGCCGTTCTGATGGGCTACGCGCGTCACCCCTACGCGGCTCGCCCCGACCAGCCGGCGCCGACGGCCGAGGCCCAGGAGCCGCTGCTGCGGTCCATCGTGGACCTGGTGCGCGCAAAGCGCGGCTACGACTTCACGGGCTACAAGCGCGCGACGCTGCTGCGGCGGATTCATCGGCGCATGGGCCTGAACTATATCGAGCGCATGTCCGACTACGCGGCCAGGCTCAGGCAGGAGCCGCACGAGATCGACGCGCTTTTCAAGGATCTGCTGATCAGCGCCACCGAGTTCTTCCGTGATCAGGAAGCCTGGGGGACGCTCGAAACGGAAGTGATCGGACCGCTGGTGGCAGCCAAGGGCGAGCACGAGCCGGTCCGCGTCTGGGTGGCCGGCGCTTCCACCGGCGAGGAGGCTTACTCGCTCGCCATGGTCGTGCTGGAGCACTTGGACCGCGCGGGCAAGCACTGCCCGGTGCAGATCTTCGCGACCGATGCCAGCGAGGACGCACTGGCCGTGGCCCGGATGGGGATCTATCCGGCCGGCATCGCCGCTCAAGTCTCTGCAGCGCGACTGCACCGGTACTTCGTCGAGATCGACGAGGGCCGCCATTTCCAGGTGAGCAGCGAATTGCGCGGCCACGTGGTATTCGGGCTGCAGAACCTGTTCAGCGACCCGCCGTTTTCCGGGGTCGATCTGGTCGTGTGCCGCAACGTGCTGATCTACCTCGAACCCGAGGTGCAGAAGCGCGTGGTCCTGCTGCTTCACTTCGCGTTGAAGCCCGACGGCTTTTTGTTCATGGGCAGCGCCGAAACGCCCGGGCTGCGCGACGATCTTTTCAGCGCCGTCTCCAAGAGCAGCCGCATCTATCGGCGCGTGGGCACCACGCCGCGCGAGCAGCTCCAGTTCCAGGTCGTCCCAGCGGGGCCGCGCGGCGCGCCGGCCGGCTTCCGGCCACGGCTTTCCGCGCCGCAATTGACGCAGGCGGCCCGTCTGGCCCAGCAGATCATCTTCGACCGTTTCGCTCCGGCCGCGGTGCTGGTCGACGGCAACTTCGAGACGCTGTACTTCTCCGGTCCGACGGAGCGGTTTCTGGGTCAACCGCGCGGATCGCCCACCCACAATCTGCTGTCGCTCGTGCGCGAGAGCCTGCGCTCCCGGGTGCGCAGTGCGATCAGTTCGGCCGCGAGCACCAACACGACGGTGGCGGTCAAGGACGCGCAGCTCAAGCGAGGCAGCGGGTACGAACCGGTCCGGGTAACCGTCATTCCGACCCCGAGCGGGGAGACCCAGAAGCTGTTCCTGGTGGTGTTCGAAGACGAACCGAAACCGCCGGGCGCGCGGCGCGGTGGCGACGGTCAGAGCACGCTGGTGAGGCAGCTGGAAGACGAGCTGTACGTGACCCAGGCGGATCTGCGCGCCACCGTCGAGTCGCTGGAAGCGTCGAACGAGGAGTTGAGGGCCTCGAACGAGGAGGTCGTTTCAATCAACGAGGAGCTGCAATCGAGCAACGAGGAGCTGCAAAGTTCCAAGGAAGAGCTGCAGTCGCTGAACGAGGAGCTGAACACGGTCAACCAGCAACTGCAGGCCAAAGTCGGCGAGCTGGAGAGTGCCAACAACGACCTGAAGAACGTGCTGGCGAGCAACGACGTGGCCACGCTGTGCCTGGACCACGATATGTGCATCAAATGGTTCAGCCCCGCCGCCCGCGGCGTGCTGGGGCTGATCGCGGGAGACGTCGGGCGACCGATCGGCGTGTTTGGCACACCGCTGCTGGGCGAGGCGTTGATGAGCGCGGCGCGGGCAGTGCTCGAGCGGCTGGTGCCGGTGCAGAGCGAGGTGCGGGGCGACGAGGATCGGTGGTACCTGCGCCGGGCGCTGCCCTACAACAGCGAGGATCAGCAGGTCGATGGCGTGATCATCACGTTCACGGACATCACGGAAAGCAAGCGAGGCCTGGAAGAGCGCGCCAAGCAGTTGCGGGCGTTCGCCTTCGAGCTGACCCGGGCCGAGGAGAGCGAACGGCAGGCGATCGCGCGGGATCTGCACGATGACCTCGGACAGCTGCTCTCGGTCGTCAAACTCAAGCTAAGCAAGCTGCAGACCGGCACTATCGAGGAGGATGCTCTGCGAATCATGATGCAAATCGACGAGCTGGTGGGACGAGCCGAACGCAGCGTCCGGTCGCTCGCGGTTCAGCTCAGCCCCCCGGTGCTGTACGAGCTGGGCCTGGTTCCCGCGCTGGAGTGGCTGGCCGAGGAGATGCAAAGGAACTACGACCTGTCGGTCGAGCTGACTGACGATGGAGCCGTCAAGCCGCTGGAGCAGGCCGCCCGCGCCATCGTGTTCCGCGCCATCCGCGAACTGCTGATCAACGTCGCCAGACACGCCGGCGTGTCCGAGGCCCGCGTGAGCACGCAGCGCGTCGGCGACGGTCTGGTGGCCACGGTCAGCGACGCCGGCTCCGGCTTCGATCCGAACGAAATCGGGACCGGGCCGCAGCGCGGCTTCGGCCTGACCAGCGTGCGCGAGCGGCTGGCCTACATCGGCGGCAGCGTGCAGCTCGCGAGCCGGCCGGGCCGTGGCACCGACGTTACCCTGACGGTCCCGCTGCAGGTGCAGGAGCGGGCGGTCCGGGTGAGCGCCGGATGATCTCGGCGCGATTTGTCGCGCCGCCCATGGCTCTGCCGCGCGATACCGTGCGTGTCATCCAATCAACCGATGCACCTAGGCACTTTCATGTGACGACGCGATGCCTATCCGTTGGATTGGACGCTATCCCGTCGGGGAATAACGTGCGCCAATTCCTGATGCCTGACCGAGCTGGCAACACGAATTAATACCCCGACGACGAGTCACCCCGCTTTCGCGGCATCGATTGAACCGATCTCATGACCACATTCAAGTCATCAAGGAATCGGCTGTTTACAGAGCACAGTTAGCGTTCGACTGTGCACGAAATCGATCTTCATGCGGCCATTCGAGACCATACCGAATGGAGGAAAACGTTCTACGACGCAATCTCAAAAGGGCAATCACTCGACGCGGCATCGATTTCACTGGACACCTCGTGCGCTCTGGGTCAATGGCTCGACGATGACGCCCGGCAAGCGAACCGCCACCTGGACAGCTACCGGGATTGTCTGGTCGCGCACACCGAGTTTCACCTGGAAGCGGCCAAGATCGCGCGAGCGATCAACGACAAGCGCTATGACGAAGCACTGCGAATGCTTGGCCGCGGAACCGATTATTCGGAAGCGTCGATCGCGCTAGGCCTTGCAATCACGCAGTTGATGAAGGCGCTGGCGACACGCAGATCCTGATGTGATGTTCGCCGCAGTGCGCGATCTACCTCCGCGCCACTGCGACCGCCCGAGGGCAACGGGCCGCACCCTTTGGCTCGCAAACTCCTCCTAGTGCGTTCTGGTTGAGTAAATCGCGCTCGTCCGATTGCGGGATGAGGTTGACCCTCTTCGCGCGAGGGCTGCTGTTTGAATGATTGGCGTCGTAGGTCGCGCGGGCTAGCTTGCTGCCACTGTAAGCCCGGCAGTGGCGGTGACCAGCATTCGGCGCCGTTTGACCGCAGTCAAGGAGGAGGCGTCATGGCGCTCTCATGCATGCAATCGGCCCCGCACGCGCGCGTTGCCGGTTCGGTTCGACGGGTTTTGTTGCTCGGACTCGCCTTCGGTTCCATCGGTCTGCACGCGCAGGCCGTCGATCCGGGCGTGCGTGCCGGGTCGATCGATGCCGGCGGGCCGCTGCCGGGCATGAGCGCAGGACAGTCGAAGACGTTCGCGCTCGGCCTGGCGACCTTCGCGACGGCTCGTTCAATCAATGGAGGTCTTCCGAACCAGCCGCAAGAGGGCCTGGGGCCCAGGTTCAATTCGAACAGCTGCAGTAGCTGCCATTCGCAGCCTGCCGTCGGCGGCACCAGCCCGAGCACGACCGCTTTTCCGTTCGTCGGGCCCAACCCGCAGGTCGCAGTCGCGAATTTGAGCGGCGCGACGAACCAGATCCCTTACTTCATCCATGCCGACGGTCCGGTGCGCGAGGCGCGCTTCCGGTTCGTCGTTCGCAACGGGTTCTTGACCAGTAAGCCGGACGGCGGCGTGCACGACCTCTTCACGGTCACCGGGCGCGTCGATGCCACCAACGTGCAAGGCGCTACCGGGTCGGTGCAGACGTGCGGTTTGTCGCAACCCGACTTCGACCACGCGCGTCGCCAGAACAACATCTCGTTCCGGATCCCGACCCCGGTATTCGGAGGCGGCTTGATCGAAAGCATTTCGGACAAGACGATCCTGGACAACCTGGCGGCCAACGCCAGCGCCAAGCAGGCGTTCCGTATTTCCGGACGCCCCAACCGCAACGGCAACGACGGCACCATCACCCGATTCGGCTGGAAGGCGCAGAACGCCACGCTGCTGCTGTTCGCCGGCGAGGCATACAACGTCGAGATGGGTGTGACCAACGAGTTGTTCGCGCTCGAACGGGGCAACCCGGGCGAGATGCTTCCGGTCGATTGCCTTTTCAACGCGACGCCCGAGGACACCTCGCACGTGGATCCGGGACCGGACGCGACCTCGCCGTATTCGGACATTCAGCTGTTCGCGACGTTCATGGAGCTGCTGGCCCCGCCGGCCGCATCGACGACCTTGCCCGGAGGAGCCGCCTCGATCCAGCACGGCGAGGTGCTGTTTCGCGGCACGGTGGGGTGCGCGCTGTGCCACACCCCGACGCTGATGGCATCGCCCTCGCCGTACGTCAACCAGGGCAGCGGCACGGCAGCGGTGAACCTGTTTTCGGATCTACTGCTGCACGACATGGGAGATACGCTGGCCGACGGCGTCAGCCAGGGCCTGGCGGGCCCGAGCGAGTTCCGCACCGCGCCGCTGTGGGGGCTGGGCCAGCGCGTGTTCTTCCTGCATGACGGGCGCACTTCGGATCTGGTGCACGTGATTCGACTGCACGGGGGCTCCGAGTCCGAGGCGCGGGTGTCGGCCGAGCAGTTTTTTGGGCTGAGCGATTCAGACAAGCAGGACGTACTCAACTTCCTGCGCTCGTTGTAGCGAACCGCCCGAGTAAATCGCCGCGCCGGTCGTAGACTGGCGCGGTCTGCGATTTATTTCGGGCCGCGCCGTGAGAGTCCCCGCCAAGCCGATCCACCGGTACCCCTGGTACCTGGCTCCGTTTTTCTGGAATCAGAAGCGCAAGTACGGTCAGGTGCTGATGCCCGGCCTGCTGTGGGGCCGCGTGCCGAAGCTGTTCATCGCGGTCGCGATCCTGTACGGCGTGCTGGACCGGCGCCGCAGCCCCCTGGATCCGGTCCTGCGCTCGCTCGTCACGGTGCGCGTGTCGCAGTTGAATGGGTGCCGCTTCTGCGTCGATATCAACTCGGCCACGCTGGCCCGGCGTGCGGGATCGCAGGCCAAGGTCGATGCGCTCGATGCCTGGCGCGACAGCGACATTTTCGAGGCCAAAGAGAAGGCAGCGCTCGATTATGCGGAAGCGATGACCGATTCGACCCGACGCGTCAGCGACGCGATCGTGGAGCGGCTGCGCCCGTTCTTCGACGATGACGCGATCGTGGAGCTGACCGGTCTGATCGCATTTCAGAACCTGTCCAGCAAGTTCAACAGCGCGCTGGACGTGCCGGCGCAGGGCTTCTGCCGCCTGCCGACTGCGGCGGCCTAGCACTCGGATCGGCGCCGCCATGAGCTTGCTTCTGCACGGCCGGGCGGGGCGGGCGCATACTGAGGGCGGTGCGACACAGACAGCGGATGCGGACAGGAGGACAGCTGATGGGCGTTGCGGAGACGGACCGGACACGGCCCGGGAACATCAGTGCAGCCGAGTGGGCGCTGCGCCAGCAGCTCGCCGACTGCTATCACGTATTCGACCATCTGGGCTGGACCGAGGCGATCTTCAATCACATCTCGCTCAGGATTCCGGGGCCGGAACACCACTTCCTGATGAATCCGTTCGGGCTGAACTACGACGAAGTCACCGCCTCGAACCTGGTCAAGGTCGACGTGAACGGCGAGAACGTCGATCCGGGCCCGTACCGCGGCAATCCGGCCGGGTTTGCAATCCACGGCGCGATCCACGCCTCGCGCGGCGACGCGCAGTGCCTGATCCACACGCACACGACGGCCGGCATGGCGGTCGCGTGCAAGGCGACGGGGCTCAGTCACGACAACTTCTACGGCGCCCTGCTGCACGGGCGGGTCGCCTACCACGACTTCGAGGGCATCACGGTGCGCCCGGACGAGCGAGTGCGGCTGGTCGCGAGCCTGGGGGACAAGGACGTGCTGATACTGCGCAACCACGGCCTGCTCGCGCTCGGCTCCAACCTGCCGGCGGCCTTCCTGCTGTACTGGACGCTGCAGCGCGCCTGCGAAGTGCAGGCGGTGGCGTCCGCGATCAGCGGTGAGGACCGCTTGCTCAGCGAGGCCGTTCGCACTCAGACCGGGATCGATTCGAGTCGCTTCGATGCAGACGGCCGGCTCGCGCAGGTGACGTTCGATGCCGCGGTGCGGCGCATGCAGGCGGCGCGCCGCTCAGCGGCGGCTTCGAATCGGCCAGCGGCCGCCGGCCAGGCGCCCGTGGATCAGCACGTAAGCCGCACCCATTACGATCCCCCTGGTGATGAAGGGCCGCGACGTGATGGGCGCGGCCCAGACCGGCACCGGCAAGACGGCGGGCTTTGCGCTGCCGATCCTGCACCGGCTGCTGCCGCGTGCCAGCCCCAGCATGTCGCCCGCGCGCCACCCGGTGCGGGCACTGATCCTGACGCCCACGCGCGAGCTGGCCGACCAGGTCTACGACAACGTTCGTCAGTACGCGTCCCTCACGCCGCTGCGCAGCACGGTCGTGTTCGGCGGCATGGACATGGATGGGCAGACGCAGGCGCTGCGCTCCGGCGTCGAAGTGCTGGTCGCCACACCGGGCCGGTTGCTCGATCACGTGCAGCAGAAGAACACCTCGCTCGGGCAGGTCGAGGTGGTCGTGCTGGACGAGGCCGATCGGATGCTCGACATGGGCTTTCTGCCGGACATCTCGCGCATCCTGAACCTGTTGCCGCGCGAGCGGCAGAGCCTGATGTTCTCGGCGACTTTTTCCGACGACATCAGGAAGCTCGCTGCCAGCTTCCTGCGCGATCCGGTGCTGGTCGAGGTGGCCCGCCCCAACATGACGGCCGACAACGTGCGCCAGGAGCTGATGCACGTGCACGAGTCGGAGAAGCAGGCGGCGCTGCTGACGTTGCTGCACGATCCGGAGCTGCCGCAGGCGCTGGTGTTTGTCAACACCAAGATCGGCGCGCGGCGCCTGGCGCGCGAGCTGCAGCGCGCGGGCGTCAACGCCGACGCGATCCACGGCGACAAGACGCAGGAGGAACGGATGAAGGCACTGGAGGCCTTCAAGAACGGCTCGTTGCGGGTGCTGGTGGCCACCGACGTGGCGGCGCGCGGACTGGATATTACGGAGTTACCCGCGGTCATCAACTACGACGTGCCGTTCGCACCGGAAGACTACATTCACCGGATCGGGCGCACCGCGCGGGCCGGTGCCCAGGGGCGCGCGATCACGATTGCGACCGGGGCCGACGACAAGGCGGTGGCCGCGATCGAGAAGCTGATCAAGCGGACCATCGAGAAGTCGGGCGTGCAGCCGCGAGCGGGGGCACGGCGCGCTCGCAAGGACGAAGGCCGCGAACGCCCCGGGCGGCGGGCTCCGCGCTCGCCCGCGCAGGCCCCGGTCGACGAGTTCTTCCTGAAGCCGTACGAGCCGTCGCCGGCTTCGCACGCAGCCGAGCCTTCGGCGCCCGAGCCGGGCAAGCCATCCACCAAAGCTCGGGTTCCAGCGTTGCTGGGCGGAAGGCGCTAGGCCGAGACCGCCGCGCCCAGCGTTTCCTCGCGCGGCACCTTCACCACGGTGACACTGCACGGCGCCTCGGCCACGACCCGAGTGGAGACGCTGCCCAGATAGCGGCGCAGGCCGGAAGAGGCGCGCGAGCCGATCACGATGTGATCGACCCGGTTGGCGCGCGCATAGTCGACGATCGCGACCGCCGGGTCCGGCGCTTCCAGCACGTGGTAGGTCACTCGATTCGGCGGCAGCGCCAGCGAGCGGGCCCAGTGCTGCAGTTGCACCAGGCGCTGCACGTGCAGGTTGCGCCCGGCCTCGTCCGTGGGCGTATCCAGGCCGATGCGGTTCGTCTTCAGCACCGACAGGCACGCGAGCCGCGCGTAGGGTTCGCTCTGCAGCACGCGCCGGGCGGCAGCGCGCAGTGCATCGGCCAGCGCTTCCCATTCCTGCGACAGGTCGACCGCCGCCAGCACGATCGGAGCCCGCATCAGTTGCTGTGACACGTTGCGCCGCTCCGGCACGGCGCCCAGCGAGCGCAGCCAGCGCCGCAGTTGCTCGGCCAACGGCGCCGGCCCGGTCAGGTCGGAGCGCGCGGTCAGCGCGACCGTGCGCGGCTGTGCCAGGTCGAACGCGACCTGGGCCGCGGAGCCGTAGCGCTGCTCGGGGTCCGGCTCCAGGCAGTGCAGGATGACTTCCTGCAGCCACGGCGGGCAATCCGGGTTCACTGCGCGCGGTGGTGCAGGCGCGTGGTAAAGGCGCTTCCTGAGGCCGGCGACCGAGGTGGGCGTGCCGAACGCGCGCTGGCCCGTTGCCAGGTGGTAGAGCACGGCGCCGAGCGCGAACAGGTCGCTGCGCGGATCATCACGCACGCGCAGAACCTGCTCGGGCGAAATGTACGGACCGGTTCCGAGCGGCAGCCGGAATTCCTCGGCCAGAAGATCGGGCAGCTTCTCGTGTCGGGCCAGCCCATAGTCGATCAGCACCATCTGTCCGCCCGGCCGCAACAGGATGTTGCCGGGCTTCAGGTCCAGGTGGATCACATGCTGCTGATGCAGGTCGTGCAGTGCTTCGGCCACGGCCGTGCCGATCGCGGCCACTTCGGCGGCCGGCAGGGGCGCCTGGTCCAGCTTGGCCCGCAGTGACGGCCCCTCGATGTATTCCATCACGATGTACGGCTGCGCCTCGAAGCCGCCGGCGGCGACGAAGCGCGGCACGTGAGGGCCGCTGAGCAGCGGCATGATCATCTGCTCGACCTCGAAGCCGACGATCGAGGTCGGATCGTCCTGGATCGACGGCACCTTCATCACCGCGGCAAAGCTCAGGTCCGGCCGCGACACCCGCCACAGCGACGCCATCCCGCCGCGGTGCACGTGCTGCTCAAGCTCGAAGCCGTCGATCCGCTGGCCGACCGCCAGCGGCGGCAGGATCACTGCGCGCCTCCGGTCACCAGCAGCGTGGCCAGATGTGGCGGAAGTCCCGCCTCGAGCACTTTGCGCGCAGCCTGCTCGTGGTCGTACGGCACGCGCCAGTACGTCAGCAGGCTCGTCAGCTCGTCGAACATCGCGTAGCAGGCTGCCGGGTTGCCGTCGCGCGGCTGGCCGACCGAACCGGGCAGCGCCAGCCAGCGCCGCGCTGCCGACAGAGGAATGGGCGAGCCCGGGATCGGCGAAAAGGTCTCGACCCGCTGCGTCAGTCCCATGTGGTACAGCATCGGCTCGTGCATGTGGCCGCAGAACGTGATGCGGGCGCTCGCCACCCGCATGCTGCGCCCCGCCTCGGACGAGCTGAACACGTACTCGAAGCCGGCCGGATCCCAGCCGTTGGCGTGCACGTACAGGCACGGCCCGTCCTCGGCCGACAGCGGCAGCTGCGACAGGAAGTCCACGTGCGCTGCGTTCAGCCGCGGTCGCGTCCATTCGATGCAATACTGGGCGCCGGCGTTCAGTCGGCCAGGCAGCGTGCCGAGCGCGGCCGCGTCATGATTGCCCAGCAGTGCGATCGCGCCGCGCGCTACGTGGTCGATCAAGGTATCCAGCACCCATTCCGGGTCGGCGCCGTATCCGACGAAATCGCCCAGGAACACGAACTGTTCGGCTCCGTGCTCCGCAGCGTGGGCCAGGCAGGCTTCGAAAGCCTCCCGGTTGGAGTGGATGTCGGTCATCAGGGCGATCGTCATGGCGACGTGGATACCGCAAGCGCCTGGTCGATATCCCACAATATGTCATCGATCGACTCGATGCCGATCGACAGGCGCACCATTTCGGGCAGGACTCCGGCCGTTCGTTGCTCTTGCTCGGACAACTGCCGGTGGGTCGTGGAGGCGGGATGAATCACGAGCGACTTGGCGTCGCCGATGTTGGCGAGGTGGGACAGGAACCGGAGCGCGTTGATGAACTTCTCACCCGCCGCGGCCCCGCCGGCGATACCGAAGGTCATCACGCTGGAGGCGCCCGGCTCGCCGTCGATGGCGCGAAGGTATTTCCCGGCCAGCGCGTAGTACGGGCTCGAAGGCAGACCCGGCCAGTTCACCCACTGCACGCGCGGGTGTGCCGACAGAAATTCGGCCACCCTGCGCGCATTCTGCACGTGGCGCTCCATCCTGATGTGCAGCGTCTCGATACCCTGCAGCAGCAGAAAGGCCGACAGCGGCGCCAGCGCCGCCCCGTGCACCCGCAGCACTTCCATCCGCGCCTTCATCGTGAAGGCGAAGTCGCCGAAGGTCTCCCAGAAAGTGACGCCGTGGTAGCCGCGCGAGGGCGCCGTCATGTCGGGAAAGTTCCCGTTCGCGTAGTCAAAGCGTCCGCTCTCGACGATCGCTCCACCCAGCGTGGTGCCGTGGCCTCCCAGGTACTTGGTCAGCGAATGCACCACGATATCGGCCCCGAACTCGATCGGCCGGCACAGAAACGGCGAGGCCATCGTGTTGTCGACCATCAGCGGCACGCCGTGCGCGTGTGCCACTGCGGCCGCGCCGGCGATATCGAGCACGTTGATCTTCGGGTTGCCCAGCGTCTCCGCATACAGCAGCCGGGTGCGCGGCCGCATCGCGCGGCGGAAATGGTCGATGTCGTCCGGGTCGACGAACGTGGTCTCGATTCCCATCTTGCGCAGCGTCACCTCCAGCTGCGCGTAGGTGCCGCCGTACAGCAGGCTGCTGGCGACGATGTGGTCGCCCGCGCCGAGCAGCGTCAGGATCGCCGTCAGTTGCGCGGCCATCCCACTCGCGGTGGCCAGGCAGGCACGGCCGCCTTCCAGCGCGGCCAGACGTTCCTCCAGCACCGCCACGGTCGGGTTGCTGATCCGCGAGTACACGTTGCCGAACGTTTCCAGGTTGAACAGGCTCGCCGCGTGATCGGCCGAATCGAACACGTACGAGGTGGTCTGGTAGATCGGCACCGCGCGGGCGCCCGTGACCGGATCGGGGATCTGGCCTGCGTGCAGGCACAAGGTTTCGATGCCGTAGGTGCGGTCAGGCATGACTCAATAGGGCAGTTGGCGCGGGCGCTTGGCCGAAACGATGCCGGTGTTGACCCCGGCCCAGCCCAGGCCGCCGAACAGCCGCGCGTGCTCGATCTTCACGCAGCGGTCCATCACGACGGCAAGGCCGGCCGCTCGGGCCAGCGCCGCGGCGGCCTCGTTGATCACGCCGAGCTGCATCCAAAGGCAACGGGCGCCGATCGCGATCGCGTCGCGGGCGATCGGTTCGATATCGGAGGCGCGGCGGAAACAGTCGACCAGGTCGATCGGCCCCTGCGCCCGGCTGGCCGACCCAAGGTCCGGGTAACACGGCCGGCCCAGCACCTCCCGGTATTTCGGATTGACCGGGATCAGCGTGTAGTCGTGCGCGATCAGGTACTTGGCGACGAAGTGGCTGGGCCGGTTCCAGTCGTTGGACACGCCCACCACGGCGATCCGCCGGCATTCCTGCAGCAGGCCCCGCAGCGTGGCCACATCGTTGCTGTCGCTCATCCGGATCGAGTCGAATCGGCGCCGGGTTGCGAAGGCCGCGCGAAGGTCGCGTTGCGCCGGCTGCGTCGATTGTATCGATACCGCCCGAATCAAGGCACCAGCGGGCCCCAGCGCCCCTGCCAGGCTCGTACCGCGTGCGACAGGAACTCGGCGACGGTCGCCGTGCCGGTCGCGGCAAATCCCAGATGCCGCCACGCCCGCTCCAGCTGCGCCACCGGATCCGACAGATCCAGGGGCGCAGCGCCGGTCTGCTTGGAGAGCTTTTCTCCGTCGGCATTGAGCACGACCGGCACGTGCAGGTAGCGCGGCGTCGGAAGCTGCAGCAGCCGCTGCAGGTGGATCTGGCGCGGCGTGTTGTCCAGCAGGTCGGCGCCGCGAACGACATCCGTGATCGCCTGCGCGCCGTCGTCGACCACGACCGCCAGCTGGTAGGCCCACAGTCCGTCGGCGCGGCGCACCAGGAAATCGCCCACTTCGCGCTCGAGCTGCTGCGAAAACGGCCCGCACGCGCGATCGACAAAAACCACCTCCTCGGTCGGCACGCGCACGCGCAGGCCAGCCGGGCCTGGCGCGACGGTCCGGTCACGGCAGGTTCCGGGATACACGTTCAGCGGCAGTCCCAGGCGCGCGGCTTCCCGCTCGACGGCCGTGCGCGAGCAGCCGCACCGATAGACCTGACCGGTCGCCTGCAGCCGGGCCAGGGCCTTCAGGTAACGGTCGGAATGGCCACTCTGGAAAACGGGGGGCTGATCCGGCACCAGCGCCAGCGCCGCCAGGGCGGCCAGCTGCGCGCGCGCCGCGCCGGCTTCTTCGCGCGGAGGGTCGATGTCCTCGATTCGCACCAGCCAGCGGCCGCGATGCGAGCGCGCGTCCAGCCAGCTGGCCAGCGCGGCGACCAGCGAGCCCAGATGCAATGGTCCGGTAGGTGAGGGGGCGAACCGGCCACAGTAGAGGCCTGCGCTCATATACCTTTGTGCGCTATTCAACTAATCGCAAACCCATATTGCAGACCTGGAAGTACTGGTACCTTAGCGTTTGGGTGGGGAGGTCGCAAAATTCGAAGAAATCGCCGATCCGACGGGAGTGCGGGATCTGGCCTGGGTGACTTTCCCCAAGTCCACACGATTTTATCTCTTAAGCTACCACATGTATGGTATGTTGGTGATCGCCCAGCCGTCCATTGCGTGTCCGACCCCGAACGCGCTCGCGATCCCGGCTGACGCGTCCATCGTCCGCAATGCAGAGCGAGATCCCCAGCCGCACGCTGGGCGCCGCTGAAGCGGTCACCGTGCCGAAGGTCCGGCTGGTTGCCGGGGCTGGGGTTTCGCCCGAGCAAAGGTCGGTGTTCCTGCGCGAGCCGCCCGCGTTTCCGGGTTGGCTGCTGATTCTGCTGTTCGCCGGGGCTGGCGCCCAGCTGGGCAACACCGACGGCTGGGGCTGGATCGCAGGGGCGGCGGCGATCGCGCTGATCCGCGCGCTGATCGCGGTGCGCGTGCTTTCGCCGCGCCAGGTCGACCGCTCCGAATCGAAGCTGGGAATTCTGTTCATTTCGAGTCACATCGCGCAGGCCGCAATGTGGCTGGTGCTGCTGGCAGCGCCTGACTCGGCCACACACTCCTCGGTACGAACCGCGACGTCGCTGGCGGCGGCGATGCTGCTTTCGGCCGCCAGCCTGCGCGGCTGGCGTGCCGGCTGGCTGGCGGCGCTGGGCGGCTGGGGCGGCGCGGCCGTCGGCACGGCGATCGGGCTGTGGGATTCGGTGCCGGCTGCGTCGATCATGTTGCTGGTGTTGCTGCCGGCCACCGCCTGGGCGGGTCTTGCTCCGCCCAGGCCGGCGCCGACCGATTCGCCCGTGCGCCCAACGCGGATCGCGGTGCCGCTTTCGGGCGCATCGACCCGGCGCGGAGTGCAGCTGGCGGTCCACGCGTCCAGCGCGCCGATGATCGGCGTCTACGACGGGCGCGTGTTCGAGATGAACAAAAGCGCCGAGGCCTTCGTAGGACAGCTGATGGACCAGTGCGTCGGCCGGCCGGTCGCCGAGCTGTTGCGCCTGGATCCGCCCTCGGCGCTGGACGCCGCTTATCCGGCTGCCGAGCGTCATGCGCTGGTCACCCTCGAGCGGCCCGAGGCCGGGATGTCGCCGGTGAAGGCCCGGATCCGGGTCGGACGTTCCGGCGGACGCGCCGCCATTGCGGTGGTCGCACTGGCGCCTACCCCGGAGTACGCGGGGGACCGCGAGCTTGGCACCGATGCACGCCGCCTCGCCGAGTGGTTGGGCGCCGATTCCACCGAGGTCTGGTACCGGGACGAGACCGGGCATCTGTACCTGCCCAAGCGCTTCGATCCGGGGTCTGCGCTGACCCCCGATCCCGATCCGAACGCCTTTCCGCTTTCTCCGATCGTGCCGAAGGAGGAACGCCGGTACGTCAACACGCTGTACCGCGAACAGCTCGGCGCCGGCCGCACGTTCGACGAGCGCCTGACGCTGACTGACGCGGAAGGCCTGAACCGGTCGATGCGCGTCGTGTGCCTGAGCCGCCCCGGCTTCGAGGGGGAAACCGGCGCCGTGATCGGCGTCGTGAGCGACAGCAGCGCGCGCGGCAGCCGGCAGATCTTAGGCTCGGACCTGCTGTCGCAGCTGCCCATGCTGATCTGGGTGATCGATGGCTCGGGACGCGTGGTCCATGCCCAAGCCAGTGACGTGCAGCGATGGGGTCTGCGGGTGGAGCCGCGCCTCAGGCCGGACTGGGCGAGCGCGCTGGCGCTGCAGCCTGACTCGCAGGATGCGTTCGGGCGCGCGGTGCAAAAGGCGATGGATGGAAAGCCGACCTTCGACGTGTTGAACTACCGCACCAGCCGCAGCGGCGGGAAGATCGCGCTGCGCTCGCACTTCGTCCCGTTCGACTCGCCCCTGGGCGACGGCAAGAGCGGTCGCGCCGTGATGGTGACGGACACGATCGCCTCGGTGCGCGAGCTGCTGGACAACGAGCGGCTGCGGCAGAGCAAGGCGCAGTACAAGGACCTGGTCGAGGCGTCCCCGAACCTGATCTGGGCCTGCGATTCGGCGTTCCGTTTCAGCTTCGTCAGCCGGCGCGCCTGCCGGGACGTGTACGACCACACGGTCGAGACGCTGCTGGGGCGGCCGATGAGCGCGCTGCTGGATCGGGCGGCCGATCAGAGCGGGGCGCTCGAGGCGCTGGTCGGCCTGCGCAACGGGCGGGCGCTGCGCGACGTCGAAATGGCGCACCTGACACGGGACGGCCGGCGCATCACGGTCGCGATGAGCGCGGTAGCGCTGCGCTCGCCAGATGGCAGCTTCGCCGGCGCGATCGGCATCAACGTGGACGTGACTGCGCTCAAGCAGCGGGAGGCGCGGCTGGCCGAGGCGCTGCGGGTCGAGCGCAGCGTGCTGGATTCAGCGGGCCAGGCCATTGCGGTCGTCAAGGGCGGGGCGGTGGCCCGCTGCAACGATGCGTTCCTGCAGCTGTTGCGGATGCGCCCGGACGAGCTGGCGGCGGTACCGGTGGCGGACCTTTTTGCCGAACGCACCCAATGGAGCGAAGTGGCCGGCGCGGCCGAGCGGGCGTCGATCACGGACGACGCGATCGCGCGCGAGATCCGCCTGCGGCGGGTCGGTGCGGGCGCCGAGGCGGAGCAGTTCCTGTGGTGCCAGCTGATGCTGCGCGCGATCGGCGGTGGCGAATACGTGGTTGCGCTGGCCGACATCGACCAGATCCGGCGGCGCGAAGCGCATGCGCAGCACGACGCGCGTCACGATGAGCTCACCGGGCTGCCGAACCGGCGCCTGTTGTCGGAGCGGGTGCGGGCCGCGCTGGCAACCAGCGCGCTGCGCAACTCGGGTTGCGCGATGCTGGTGTTCGATCTGGACGGCTTCAAGCCGATCAACGACAAATACGGCCATCCGGCCGGCGACGTGGTGCTGCGCGAGATCGCGCACCGGCTACAGAATATCGTGCGGCCGCAGGACACCGTGGCCCGGATCGGCGGCGACGAGTTCGCGCTGCTGATGCCCGATTGCGGCTCGATCCAGGACGTCGAACGGATCGCGCAGCGGATCCTGGGCGAACTGGCGCAACCGCTGACGGCGGCCGATCTGGGCGGAGCGCGGCTGACGGCGAGCCTGGGCGTCGTGATGGCGCCCGAGCATGGTTGCGAGCCGGAGTGGCTGATGCGGATGGCCGACCGCGCGATGTACGACGCCAAGGTCGACGGCGGCGATCGGGTCGTGTTCTCCCGCAGCGTGAGCGGGCTCGGCTTTCGTTAGAGCAACTGCAGGGCCGGGCGGTGTGACACGGCCGTGCCGAGCGAGGCGAGCGACGGCGTTCCGGTGTGATCGGTGTGTTCGCGCCGGATCGCCTTCCAGTCCTCGCGCCGCATCTCGAAAAGGCTCGATTGGCGCGGTTGCTGCGTGTACTGATCCAGGCTGCCGGCGGGAATCACCTCGATGAAGCCGGCCTCGTTCAGCAGCTCCAGGAACGGCTCGTGCCGGTCCGGACAGCCCGCGTACAGCTTGTGCGCGCCCAGGGCTGCGAACGTCAGGTCACCCATGGCCGTGATGGCCTCCGCGGCGAGCTGCGAACCCAGGAAATTCGGATGCGTGAACCAGTCGATGATCCAGACGGAGCGCGTCGGTCCCACCGAGCGCATGCGGACATAGCCGACGAACTCGTGCGACTGTCGCTTCACGACCGCCATCGAATAGCCGTCGCCCTGCAGCCACTCGGTCGTCCCACGGCGCGCCAGCTCCTTGACCTCGCGCTCGCTCCGGGGCGCCTCGCCGGACCAGCATTGTCGGAACTCGGGCTGCACGACCGCGCGCCAGATGCGCGGCACGTCCGCGCCATCGAGCGGGCGCAGTACGCAGTGCTCGGTGAACCAGCGAAAGTAGCGGGGCAACTGCGCGTAGACGCGCCCAGGTGCCGAAGTCGGAGTCGAAATCACGGTCATGGCCATCTCCCTGACAAATCTCTTGTGTTCCCCCGCGAACGTGGTAGGGGTAGCCGTTCGCTTCAGACACATTGTGGGGATCGGCTGGACGGACTACTACTTGAAATATGCACCCTTAACGGAAAAATGGGCGCAAGTTTGTCGGACTGGTTCCTACAACCCTGACAGGCTTCGAGGCGGGCGCTTTGCGCCCCAACGGCCAATGCGCGATGAGAGCCCTATTGCTGCTTATTGCGGGCTATCTGAGCGCTTCTCCCAGGAAGCCAGCAAGGTCGCGGATTTCGTCCTCGGAAACCGAATGCGGGATCGCGTATTCGTGCCATTGAACCCGGCAGCCCAGGGCAGCCAGCGCCGCCCGTGACGCCTGGGCCAGGCCGATCGGAACCACGGTGTCGTCGCGTCCGTGTCCCATGAAAACCGGCATCGAGCGCGCCGCGGCGGTGGCCTCGGCAGCGGCGCTTTGAGCCAGCGGCAGGTACCCCGACAGCACGATGAGCGCGGCCAGCGGCTCGCGCTGGCGCAGGCCCGCCTGCAGCGTGATCGCGCCGCCCTGCGAGAAGCCGGCCAGCACGATGCGCGAGCGCGGGGTCCCGCGTGTCACTTCGCGCTCGATCAGCGCCTCGACCTGGGCTTGCGACTGCCGGATGCCGGCCGCATCCTCGCGCTGCTCGATCTGCATGCCCCGCACGTCGTACCAGGCCCGCATCACGGCGCCGCCGTTGATCGTGACGGGCCGCAGCGGGGCGTGCGGGAACACGTAGCGCGCCGCCGGCGCCCCCAGCGCCTGTAGCTCGCGCACGACCGGCACGAAATCGAAGCCGTCGGCGCCCAGCCCGTGCAGCCAGATGATCGAGGCGCGCGGCGCCGGCTCGGTCAACAGCTCGACGCATTCGAGCGTGGAGCCCGGATCGATCGAGCCGGTGGGCTGCACTTCGTTCAACGGCGCGCTCCCGCCGCCGGCGTGCCGCCGGGAGCCCGCAGTGCGTGCTGGGGCCGGAACGCCTGCACCACTTCTTCGTGGGTTTCCACATACGGCCCGCCGATCAGCTGGAGGCAGTACGGCACCGACGCGAAGATGCCCGCCACGTTGCGGCCCGACTGCGCGTCGCGCAGTCCGCCCAGCGTTTCGGTGATCGATTTGGGTTGGCCCGGCAGGTTCAGGATCAGCGCGCTGTGGTCCGCGGTTTCACGCAGCACCCCGACCTGGCGCGACAGCACCGCGGTGGGCACGAATTCGAGCGAGATGCGGCGCATCTGCTCGCCGTAGCCGGGCAGCTCGCGCGTGGCCACGGCCAGGGTCGCTTCCGGCGTCACGTCGCGGCGCGACGGCCCGGTGCCCCCGGTGGTCAGCACCAGGTCGCAGCCGAGCTCGTCGACCAGTTCCACCAGCGTGGCCTCGATCAGCGCTCGCTCGTCCGCGATCAGCCGTTCGTGCGCCTGCCAGGGCGATTTCAACGCGGCGGCGAGCCAGCTGCGCAACGCCGGCACGCCCTCGTCCCCGTACTGCCCGGCCGAGGCACGATCGGAGATCGACACCAACCCCACCACCAGCTCGTCGGGGTGGTTGCGGACGACGCGGCTCACAGCGCCGCCTCGGGCTTGCCGGTGACCACGGCAAGGCGCGCGCGGATCGCTTCGGCGTCGGCGTTACGCATCAGGCGCCCGATGTATTGCAGCTGGCGGCGCAGCGCCTCGCGCGCCGTGATCCGGCGCGCCATCTCGATCTGCTCGCGCAGCAGCTCGGGCAGCTCGATGCGCTGCAACTGCGCCGGCGGCAGCCCGGCCAGCCGCTGGCCGAGCCTTTGCAGCTCGTGCATCTCGCGCTTCAGCCGCGTCTTGCTCGGGCGCTCGAGCGCAAGCCCGGCGGGAGCCTCGCCGGTCGCATCGGAGGGGGGCGGCGTTCGCATGGTCGGCAGCGTTGCGGGCAGGCGGGCCGCTCGGAAAGCGGGGTGTGCGTCAGTCGCTATGATAGCTACCCGCCTTCGCCCTGCGGGCTATGGCGGGTGCCCTGAACCAACAACAAGCGCAGGCGCTTATGACCGTACGGCTATCGATCCCGCAGGACCAGCTGCGCGATATCGCGCTCAAGACGCTGGAGATCGCGAAAGAGCTGGGCGCGACCGCCGCCGCGTGCGAGGTGAGCGAATCGAGCGGCCTGTCGGTGACGACCCGCAAGGCCGTGGTCGAGACGATCGAGAACACGCGCGACAAGGGCGTTGCGGTCACCGTGTACATCGGCAAGCGGCGCGGTCATTCCTCCACGTCGGACTTCGCCCAGCGCGCCCTGCGCGAGGCGGTGCAGGCCGCCTACGACATCGCGCGCTTTACTGCCGAGGACGACGCGGCGGGCCTGCCCGACGAGGACACGCTGGAGCGCGCGCCGGCGGAGCTGGACCTGTTTCACCCGTGGCCGATCGACACCGACGAGGCGATCCGGATCGCGCAGCGCGCCGAGCAGGCCGCTTTCGACGTGAGCTCGAACGTGGTGAACTCCGAGGGCGCCAACGTGTACGCCTCGGGCGGGCACTTCGTGCTGGCCAACACGCTCGGCTTCGTGGCGGGCTATCCGTACTCGCGCCACTCGATCTCGGTGGCGCCGATTGCGCGCAACGGCAAAGGAATGCAGCGCGACGACTGGTATTCGGCCTCGCGCGCGCCGGAAGAGCTGGCCGAGCCCGAGGCGATTGGACGCTACGCTGCGCAGCGGGCGCTGGCCCGGCTGGGCGCGCGCAAGCTGCGCACGCGGCAGTGCCCGGTGCTGTTCGAGGCGCCGGTGGCGTGCGGCCTGCTGGGCAATTTCGTGCAGGCCGCCAGCGGCGGGGCGCTGTACCGGAAGGCGTCGTTCCTGGTCGACGCGCTGGGCAAGCCCCTTTTTGCCGACCACATCACGGTGCGCGAGGATCCATTCCTGGCGCGCGCGCTCGGCTCCAGCCCGTTCGACGAAGAAGGCGTGCGCGGGCAGCGGCGCGACGTGGTGGCCGGCGGCGTGCTCACCGGCTACTTCCTGTCCACCTACTCGGCGCGCAAGCTGGGGATGAAGACCACGGGCAACGCGGGCGGCGCTCACAACCTGGAGCTGCACTCCTCGCTCACGCAACCGGGCGACGGCTTCGTTCAGATGCTGCGCAAGTTGGACCGCGGGCCCCTGGTCACCGAGATGATCGGGCAGGGCGTCAATGTCGCCACGGGCGACTACTCGCGCGGCGCCACCGGCTTCTGGGTCGAAGGTGGCCGCATCCGCCACCCGGTCGAGGAGATCACGGTGGCCGGCAACCTGCGCGAGATGTTCCGCGGCGTGCGCGCGGTCGGAGCCGATCAGGTGATCCGCGGCGGCCGCATCAGCGGCTCGGTGCTAATAGAGAACATGACGGTCGGCGGAAGTTAAGCCGAGTTAGGCCGTCGCGGGAGAGGGGCCGGGGGTGAGGGCGGCGCGCTGCTCCAGCGTCTTCTGCCACCGCCGGACCTGTGCGGCGACCTGCGCGGGCGCGGTGCCGCCCACGTGATCGCGCGCCGCCACCGATCCCTCCAGCGTCAGCACCTTGAACACGCCTTCGCCGATCTGAGGAGCCAGCGCCTGCAGCTCCTGCAGCGGCAGATCGGCCAGCGCGCAGCCCAGCTCGTCGGCGCGGCGCACCGCGCGCGCCACCGCCTCGTGCGCGTCGCGAAACGCGACGCCCCGTCGCACGAGGTAATCGGCCAGGTCGGTCGCGGTCGAGTGCCCTTGCAGCGCGGCCCGGCGCATCGCCTCGTGGTCGACCCGGATGCCCGGCACCATCTCGGCAAAGGCGCGCAGCGTCGCGTGCAGCGTGTCGATCGTGTCGAACACCGGCTCCTTGTCTTCCTGGTTGTCCTTGTTGTACGCGAGCGGCTGTCCCTTGATCAGCGTCAGCAGCGCAACCAGGTGGCCGATCACGCGGCCCGTCTTGCCGCGCGCGAGCTCTGCCACATCGGGATTGCGCTTCTGCGGCATGATCGAGGAGCCGGTCGTGAAACGGTCCGGCAGCTGAATGAAGCCGAAGCCGGGACTGAGCCACAGCACCAGTTCCTCGGCCAGGCGCGACAGGTGCGCCATCAGCAGCGCGCCGGCTGCGCACAGCTCGATCGCGAAGTCCCGGTCCGACACCGCATCGATCGAGTTCTGGCACACCGCCTCGAACTTCAGATCGCGCGCCACCCGCTCCCGGTCGATCGGAAAGGTGGTGCCGGCCAGCGCCGCCGAGCCCAGCGGCAAGCGGTTCATGCGGCCTCGCGCATCAACGAGGCGTTCGCGATCGCGCTCCAGCATTTCCACGTACGCGAGCAGATGGTGTCCGAACGTCACCGGCTGGGCCACCTGCAGGTGCGTGTAGCCCGGCATCACGGTGCCGCTGTGCGCGGCCGCCAGCTCGACCAGCGAGCGCTGCACCGCATCGATCTCCTCCAGCAGCCGGTCGACCTCGCCCCGCAGATAGAGGCGCAGATCGGTGGCCACCTGGTCGTTGCGCGAACGCGCCGTGTGCAGCCGCTTGCCGGCGTCGCCTGCGAGCTCGGTCAGGCGCGCCTCCACGTTCAGGTGCACGTCCTCCAGCGCCACCTGCCACTGAAACGTGCCGGCCTCGATCTCGGTCAGCACCTGCGCGAGGCCCTGTTCGATGCGTGCCAGTTCCTCGGCGCTGAGCACGCCCGCGGCCGCCAGCATCGAGGCGTGCGCGAGCGAGGCCTGGATGTCGGCGTGCGCCAGCCGCTGGTCGAACCCGACGCTGGCCGTGTAGTTCAGCACGAACTGCGCGACCGGCTCGGCGAAACGCCCGGACCACGCGCGCTCCTTCGCGTGCAGAGGCGATTCGTCGCGCAGGCTCTCGCGCAGTTTCCCTGACTGGCCCGTTTTCCTGTCTGTCATTTCGGCGCGGGCTATGCAAGACTGTGAGCTTGAAGTGTAACGACGGCAGGGTCTGGATCGACGCCGGAATTTTGCAGGTGATGCGGGACCTGACTGCCCTGAAAGGGGCCGCGCCGCCCAGCGCGGCCGAAGCGGCGCGCGCCCGAGCGCAGACCGAGTTGCCGCCCTGGGTGATTCCGGACGGCTGCAACCTGGGCACGCTGCTGCGCGTGAGTGTCGGCGCCAACGTCGCGGCGCTGATCGGCACGCTGGCCGCCACCTCCGAGTCGGGGCAGTTCAGTGCGGCGTTTCTTTCGACGGCCGCGATCCTGGAGCCTGTGACCTTGCTGACGCTGCTCGCCTGGTGCGCGCTGCGCCGCCTGCTGCCGCGGCTGTCGCGCGCTGTCCCGAGTGCAATGCAGCGTGCACTGGCCTGGGCGGTTGCGCCGCTGGTTGCGCTGCCCGTGCTGCGACTGTTGCTGGGGCCAGGTCAGCCGGGCAACGGCGCCGTGTGGATGGGCGCGGCGGTGGCGCTGGGCGGCGGCGTGGCGGCGCAGCATTACCTGGAGCTGCGCTCGCGCGCCTTCTCGCCCGCGGTGTCGGAGGCCAAGCTGCAGGCGCTGCAGTCGCGCATCCGCCCGCACTTCCTGTTCAATAGCCTGAACGCGGTGCTGGCCGTCGTCCAGTCGGATCCGGCGCGCGCCGAACGCATGCTGGAGAATCTTGCCGAGCTGTTTCGCGCCGTGATGGGGGACGTGCGCCAACTGGTGTCCCTGGAACACGAGCTGGATCTATGCCGCCGGTACGTCGAAATCGAACAGACCCGGCTGGGCGAGCGATTGCAGGTGAACTGGCAGGTCGCGGCGATTCATCCGCGCACGCGCGTGCCGCAGTTGCTGCTGCAGCCGATCATCGAGAACGCGGTGCGCTACGGCGCCGAGCGCGTGGCCGGCGTATGCCAGATCGACGTGAAGGTGCGCCAGCGCGGTTTCGTGCTGGAGATCGGGGTCAGCAACCCGCTCGCGCGCGAACCGGTGCAGCGCGAAGGCAATCAGATCGGACTGAACAACATCCGCGGCCGCCTGGCCTTGATTTACGATCTGGAGGCGCGGCTGGAGACGCGCGTGCGGCGCGGGCGGTTCGAACTGACGATGACGATCCCGGTGGAACACAAGGCGGCCTGAACATGCTGAACGTTCTGATCGTCGATGACGAGCCGCTCGCCCGTTCCCGCCTGACCCAGCAACTGGCCGAATGCGCCCGCCAGCTCGAGGTAAAGCTGGTCGGCACGGTGGACGGCGGGATGGCGGCCCTGGAGGCGGTCGACCAGCTGCATCCGGATGCGGTGCTGCTGGACATCATGATGCCGGACATGGGTGGCATCGAGGTCGCGCGCCACCTGGTCACGCGCGAAACGCCGCCGGCCATCATCTTCGTGACGGCGTTCGACGAACACGCGCTGCCCGCGTTCGAGGTGCAGGCGCTGGACTATCTGCTCAAGCCGGTGCGCACCGAGCGGCTGCTCGATGCCCTGAAGCGCGCGCACCGGCTCAAGCGCAACGAGCCACGGATCGAGGAGCTGGCCCGCGCGCTGGGCTCCTGCCGCAGCCACCTGACCGTGTCGGAACGCGGCCGCATGGTGCTGGTGCCGATCGAGGAGATCGTCTACCTGCGGGCCGAATTGAAGTACGTGACGATCCGCACCCACCACAAGGAGCACCTGACCGAGGAGTCCCTCACGGCGCTGGAGCAGGAGTTCGGCGAGCGCTTCGTTCGCATCCACCGCAACGCGCTGGTCGCGCGCGCCGCCATCCAGGGCTTCCAGCGCGTGAAGGCGCGCTCGGACGGCGAGGGGGACGCCGGCGAGGGCCACTGGGAGGTGGTGCTGAAGGCCATTGCGGAGCGCCTTCCGATCAGTCGTCGCCAGTGGCCCACCGTCAAGTCGGCCACCGGCGTCTGAGAGGGCTGTTGCAACGCCGGCTCTCCAACAGCCCCTGGCTCGGGGCCGTCGGATTGAAGGAGTTAGACTCGCCCGGCCATGCAGCGCCTGACCATCGCAACCCGCGCCAGCCCGCTTGCCCTGTGGCAGGCCGAGCATGTGCAAACGCTGCTGCGCGACGCACATCCGCAACTGGCGGTCGAGCTGTTGCGCATTTCCACGCGGGGCGACCAGGTGCTGGACCGTTCGCTCGCCAAGATCGGAGGCAAAGGCCTGTTCATCAAGGAGCTGGAGGTGGCGCTGATGGACGGGCGCGCGGACCTGGCGGTGCACTCGTTCAAGGATGTGCCGATGCAACTGGAGCCGCAGTTCGAGATCGGCGCGGTGCTCGAGCGCGAGGATCCGCGCGACTGCCTGGTGTGCAGCCGCTTCGGCAGCCTGCAGGAGCTGCCGGCGGGCGCGCGCGTGGGCACCTCGAGCCTGCGCCGCGAGCTGGCGCTGCGCATCCATCATCCGGCGCTACGGGTGGGCGTGGTGCGCGGCAACGTGGGTACACGGCTGGCCAAGCAGGACCGCGGCGAATTCGACGCGTTGATCATGGCCGCGGCCGGGCTCAAGCGGCTGGGCCTGGCCGACCGGATCCGCGCCATCCTGCCGACCGCGCAGTTTCTGCCGGCGCCCGCGCAGGGTGCGCTGGCGATCGAGATCCGGGCCGGGGACAACGCGGTGCGCGCGCTGATCGCGCACCTGGAACACGCGCCCACGCGCGCCGCCACGCGGGCCGAGCGGATGGTGTCGCGTGCGCTGGGCGGCAGCTGCCAGGTGCCGCTGGCCGCATACGCCGAGGTCCAAGGCGGCGAGCTGCGCCTGCGCGCATGGGCCGGCAACGTGGCCCGGGCGCAAGCCGTCACCGCGCAGGCGACCGGGTCCTTCGACCAGGCCGAGGCGCTGGGGCGCGCGGTGGTCGACCAGATGAAGGCGCAGGGCGTCGAGCAACTGCTGGCAGCGGCTCTGGAGGCGGACTCGTCCGCCGGAGCCAGCAGCGCGGAGGCGGACTCGTCCGCCGAAGCCGGCAGCGCGGAGGCGGATTGACCAAGCCGGGGACACCGAAGCGCGGCACGCTCGCCCTGGTCACCCGCCCGGGCGAGCCTGGCCAGCGCCTGAGCACCGCGTTGCGCGATCGGGGCCAGCGCGCGTTGTGGTGGCCAGCCTTCGATCTGCTGGCGCCCGCGGAGCTTGAACCTCTGCAGGCGCTGCTGCAGCGGCTGGCGGAGTTCGAGCTGGCGGTGTTCGTCAGCCCTGCCGCAGTACGGGGCCTGTCGGCGCTGGATCTTTGCGGACCATGGCCGGCCGCAACCCGGATCGCCGCGGTCGGGGCCAGCACGCTGCAGTTGGCCCACAGGCTGTTGCCGGGTGCGGCCGCAGCGCGCGGCATCGGTCCCGGTACCGATCCCCAGAGGGCCGGATCCGAAGCCCTGTGGGACACGTTGCGGCGCGACGGGCCCCTGCCGCGCCGCGCGCTGATCGTGCGGGCCGAATCGGGCCGGGACTGGCTCGGTGACCGGCTGCGGGAAGCCGGCTGCCAGGTCGAGTACGCCGGCGTCTACCGGCGCGTGGTCCACCTGCCGAGTCCTGAGCAGCGAGCCGCGCTCGGCGCGAGCCGCGGGGCCGGCGATCGCGCCGTGTCCGTCGTCACCAGTTCCGAGGCGGTGGCGGCGCTGGACCGGCAGCTGGCGGAGGCGCCCGATGCGAGGGCCTGGCTGCGCCAAGGGCTGGCGCTGTGCTCGCACGTGCGCATCGCGCAGGCATTGCGGGCGGCCGGTTACGTCGAGGTGCACGAGTGCGAGCCGTCGGCCGCGGACGTGCTGGAGGCGATCTGCGGCGCAGCCCGCGGTGAGGCCGTTGCGCGGATGGCGCAAGCGAGGGCCCAGTGAGCGACGTTGCGCAGCAGTTGCCCGCGCCGCTGCAGGAGCCGGAGGTAACGCCCCCCCGGATACGCAGCGGCTCGAGCGTGTGGATCTGGGCGCTGGCCCTGGCCGCGCTGGCGGTCGCCGGCGCCGTGGTCGCGTTGCGCCTGGCCGCGCTGCAGCGCGAGCTGCGCGCCGTGCAACAGCGCAGCGAGGAGGTCAGCGCGCTGCACGCGAGCGACGTGGCCGAGCGGCAGTCGCTGCAGGAGCGGATGGATTCGACCGTGCGGCGCACCGAGCAGCTCGAGCAGCAACTGACTTTGCTGGCGGGGCGCGACACCGCAGCCGATGCCGAGCTGCGCCGGCTGCGCGAGGAGCATGTGCTCACCGAGGTGGACGAATTGTTGACGCTGGCCGGCAGCCAGCTGCAGGTCGTGCGCGATCCGAACGCGGCGATCGCGGCCCTGGCGAGCGCCGACGCACGACTGGCGCGCGTGCCGCGGTCGCAGTTTTTCGCGCTGCGCGAGGCGCTCGGCCGCGACATCGAGCGGTTGCGCAAGGTGCCGGTGGTGGACGTGACCGGCAGCGCGATCCGGCTGGACCGGCTGGTGCAGGGCGTGGACTCGTGGCACTTTCTGGCCGATCCGACCCGGCGCCTGGCCGCCGCGCCTGCGCCCAAGCCGCGCAGCGAAGCGGCACCGCCGGCTCGCTTCGGCTGGATCGGCACCGAGCTGGGCGACACGCTGCGCGAGCTGGTGCGGATCCGCACCGCCGAGGCGCCCGATTCGCTGCTGCTGACGCCCGAGCAGCATCCGCTGGTGCGCGAGCACCTGCGCATGCGGCTGATGATGGCCCGGCAGGCGATCCTGATGCGCAACCAGGTGCTGGTACGGGCCGATCTGGGCGACAGCATGGCGATCATCAATCGCTATTTCGACACCAGCGATCCGCTGGTGGGCGCGGCGGTGACGCAGCTCAAGGCGCTGACCACGGCCGCGATCGACGCGCCGATGCCGACGCTGGACGACAGCCTGGGCGCGCTGCGGGCGGCGCGGCCGACGACGCCATGAAATCGCTGATCGGCCTGGTGCTGCTGGCGCTGCTGGCGGTGCTGTCCGCGATGCTGCTGAAAGAGAGCGTCGGCACGGTCGTGTTCCTGGTGCCGCCCACCCGGGTGGACCTGTCGGTGGGATTTTTCCTCCTGATCGTGCTGATCGTGCTGTGGCTGACCTTCTGGCTCGGGCGCGTGCTGCAGCGGCTGGCCGCGTTTCCCGAGCGCGTGCGCATCTATCGCGAGCGGCGCACGGAGCTGGGCGCCCACCGGGCGCTGTACGAGGCGCTGCGCGCGCTGCTGGAGGGCCGCTTCGTGCGCGCCGAGCGCTCCGCGCAGGACGCCCAGGCCGCGCCGCCTGTGGCCGGCATGGCGGCGCTGATCGGGGCGCGCGCCGCCCACCGGATGCAGGAATTCGACCGGCGCGACCGCTGGCTGGAGCAGGCCGAATCGGATCCGGACCTGGCCACCGCGCGCCGGGTCGTGAGCGCCGAGCTGTGGGCCGAGCAGCGCGAGCCGGGGCGCGCGCTGCGGGCCATCGAGGCGCTGCAGTCTTCCGGTGCACGCCACCTGCACGCGATGCGGATCGCGCTGAGCGCCCACGTACAGGCCAAGCACTGGCGCGACGTGATGCGCACCGTGCGCGTGCTGGAAAAGCGCCGCGCACTGCACGCGGAGGCCGCGGCCCGGGTGCGCCGGATCGCGGTGCGGGGCCTGCTGGCCGACGCGGCCGACGACCCGGTGCTGCTTGAGCGGACCTGGGAAGCGGTGGACTCGCCCGACCGCCTGGTGCCCGACATCGCGCTGGATGCGGCGCGCCGGTTGAATGAAGCGGGGCGCGGCCAGGCGGCCGCGCTCGCGCTGGAGGCGGTGCTGGAGCGCCAGTGGGACGAGCGGCTGCTGGACGAATACGCCCTGTGCGAGGTGACCGGCTCGCGCGCGCAGATCGAGCGGGCCGAGTCGTGGCTGAAGGCGCATCCGCGCAGCCAGCCGCTGCTGCGGTGCCTGGCGCGCATCTGCCTGCGCGAAAAGCTCTGGGGCAAGGCGCGCGCGTACCTGGAAGAGTCGCAGCGGCTGGGCGAGGATGCGCAGACTTCCCTCGCGCTCGCGGAACTGGCCGAGGCGATGGGCGACGGGGAGGGCGCCGCGCGCCACTTCCGGCGCGCGGCGCTGGGCCTTGCGCAGCGGGCTCCGGAAGAGGCCACGCCGCGCCCGCCGCGCACGATCCGCCGCGAAGCGACCTGGTAGGCGGTGGGCCAGGGGGCGAGCCTTAGCGCTCCCGAGCCGATCGGTGCCGACGACGCAGGACAGGGCAGCGCCGGCTACGGGCCTGGAGATGGCGCTGGCTGCCTGGCTGGGTTCAAGGTCGGCAAGGACTTGAGGGACTTGCCGAGCTTCTTTTCCGCTGTCCGCAGGTCGTAGAGCGCTTGCAGGTTCAACCAGAACTGGGGCCGGTTACCGAAGAAGTGGCCAAGCCGCAGGGCCGTGTCGCCCGTGATGCTGCGCTCTCCGTTCAGGATCGCGGTGATGCGGTTCGGCGGCACACCCAGCCGCCGGCCAAGCTCGGCCGCGCTGATACCGAGCTCCTCGAGCTGTTCGGCAAGATGTTCCCCCGGGTGAATCGCGCTGCGCCCCATAACAAACTCCTAGTGATAATCGACAATCTCGACGTTCACGGGCCCGGGCGACCCGTGCGGCCACTCGAAGCATATGCCAGGAAATACGCG
>VBCK01000236.1 GCA_005882215.1 Betaproteobacteria bacterium
CACGCACTGTACAGAGAGGTGCTGTATCGCCGGCTGACAACCCAGCGCCGGGCGAAGCTGCACCGGCGCATCGGTGACCAACTGGAGGCCCTGTTCTCACAGCAGTCTTGCGGGGTGGCGTCGGAACTTGCGCATCACTTCGAACAAGCTTCCGATTTGCCGCGAGCCACCAAGTACCGGCGGTTCGCCGCGGATACGCGCCCCGGAGCACTTGTCGATAGCGTGCCGCGAGATGGAGTAACAGAGCAGTAACTCAAGCAGCTCGCCTTCGCGCTAACGCGCTTCGTCGGGCAGGTTCGAACATGCCGGCTCACGCCTTGATGAATGCGAGAAGGTCCTCGTTGACCTGGTTCTTCAGGGTGGTACACAGGCCGTGCGGGGCGCCCTTGTACACCTTCAGGGTCGCGCCCTTGACGAGTTTGGCCGAGAGCAGGGCCGAATCGGCGATCGGCACGATCTGGTCGTCGTCGCCGTGCAAAATGAGCGTCGGCACGTCGATCTTTTTCAGATCCTCGCTTTGATCGGTCTCGGAAAATGCCTTGATGCAAAAGTAGGAGGCGGGAAAGCCGGCCATCATCCCCTGCAACCAGAATGAGTCGCGCACACCTTCCGACACCTTGGCGCCCGGCCGGTTATAGCCGTAGAACGGAAGGCTGAGATCCTTCCAGAACTGCGAGCGGTCGGCCAGGACCCCTGCGCGGATGCCGTCGAAGACGTCGATGGGCAATCCGCCCGGATTGGCGGCCGTCTTCAGCATCAGCGGGGGAACTGCGCCGATCAGCACCGCCCTGGCCACGCGCCGGGTTCCGTGCCGGCCAATATACCGGGCGACTTCACCGCCGCCGGTTGAATGGCCGACGTGAATCGCCTTCTTCAGGTCCAGCTTCTCGACCAGCGCCGCCAGATCGTCGGCGTAGGTGTCCATGTCGTTGCCGTTCCACGGCTGGCTCGAGCGTCCGTGGCCGCGGCGGTCATGGGCGATGCAGCGATAGCCGCGCGATGCCAGATAGAACATTTGATCCTCAAACGCATCAGACGACAGCGGCCAGCCATGGCTGAAGACCACGGGTTGTCCGCTGCCCCAGTCCTTGTAATAGATCTGCGTGCCATCCTTGGTCGTGATCGTGCTCATGGGGTGCTTTCCTTTGCTGTGATTGGAAGAGGTCGCCGCGGTTGCGTATTGCTCCGTTGCGGCCATCGGCACGGCCGGCAGGCCTGCGACCGCCGCAGCGCTGACGGTGCCGATCAGAAATCTGCGGCGAGGTCTGACGACCGGCGTGATAGCGGAAGGCTTGCTCATGCGGTCATCTCCGACGATTGCGTCAAGGCGTCCGGTTCCGAATGCTCTCTTCGCCAACCTGTTCCCCTTTAACCAAGGCCCATCGACACCACACCTCTAATTCCAGGTCGGCTTGGAGCGCCAAGCGGCCACCGTGGTTCGCCCGCCGAACAGAGAGGCGGCAGTGGGCTCTTGCTCGGCATAAAGGACTTCTGCCTTTTCGCGCGCGACGCCGTTCGCGAAATATTTGAGAAAAGCTTCCTCCGAAAGATAGGTGAAGCCCTCGCGCTCCTGCACGCCTGCCCGCACAGGCATGGTGGGGAACTTTCCGGATAGGGCGACGAAATCCTCCGCCGCATCGGGTGCCCGCGCTGCAACATACACAAGCGCCGTGACCTTAGTGTCCATTCCCGTTTCGCTAATGACGGTGCCGCCCCAGGAATGGGCGACCAGCACGGTCGGTCCATCCTGCAGCGCCAACGCGCGGCGTGTTGCGGCGACAGAATCGGCGAGCGACGTCAGTGGATTTTGCACTGCAGTTACATGCAAGCCGGCCCCTTGAAGGCGCGAGATGACCTCGGTCCAGCTGGAGCCGTCCGCCCAAGCCCCGTGCACCAACACCACATTGCGCGCTTCCGCCGGCTTAGCGGGCTGCGCTGACGCCTCCGCTGCAAACAGCGTCGCCGAAAGCATAGTGACGGCGACCACCGACAATTTCCGCAGTGTTTCCATTTGCCGAACTCCGTGATCAGTCATTGGTGTCGGAGCGTGTCCCTTGAAGATTTCGCTAACACGGTCGGGTGTAATGGCCATCTTGAGATCCCCTTTCGTTTGCGGTCTATGAGCGGTGACTGGCCTGCCTGCCCATGACGGACCGCGGCGACAGGAAAGAGTCCGATGCTTCATCTGGGTGCGACACGCAGTGAAATGCAACTGTTGACTGAGCATTTCGCCGGGTCGATGAGCACGTTCCGGAACGCCCTCGCCAGAGGTTCGCATGGCTACATCCGCCAGTTCTTTCGCATTCGTGCCGAAGTTGTGCATTTGTGCTTCGATACTGAATCCACTTCGCAGCATCATGCAAGATGTCATCGGCCAGGCCTTGCGCTTACGCTGGATATCCGCCGAATCCGCGGGCGTGGCCTCTGCTTGGGACGCCGATCCGCTTATCGGCAGAGCATCTGCCGCCGGTCACATCCGGACTTCACCTGCGGATAACCGGAAACACTTTGGCACGTTATCGCTCGCCGCCAAAGCGCCAAAGCGCTGTTTCAGATCTGTTGTGACGCCGACGTAGCGCCGGCTCCTGCTGCGCGCACTTACCAGCGGATAGACGTAATGCACTAACGTACTACGGGCAGCCTCGAGGATGAGATGTATGCGTGGGCCCCGGGCGGCCAATGCCAGCCTCGTCCGACAAGGTCCGCCGGAATATCCAGATCTTGCTAAACGGACTTGGCCCTGAGCCGTTCGGCGAACTTCGCCAGATCGATCAGCGTGCGATGCGACTCATTGCGAGGCGGCCGCGATGTCATCGGCGAGACGCGGCACATCACCGGTGTGCTCGATCCAGCCACCCCCGAGGTACCGATACAGATCAACCAGATTGGTCAGGCGAGCCAGTCGTGCCGCCACCAGTGCCTGCTGGGCGCTGTACAAACCGGTTTGCGCCGTGAGCACGGTCAGATAATTGTCCACGCCGTTGCGGAATCGCATCTCCGACAGATCGAGCGAACGCTGCTGCGCCTGCGTGTAACGCTCCAGCGAGGCGACCTGGTCGTCGTAAGTGCCGCGCGCCGCCAGGCCGTCGGCCACTTCGCGAAACGCCGTCTGGATCGCCTTTTCGTACTGCGCGATGTCGATGTCCTTTTGCAGCTTCGCCACGTCCAGGCTGGCCTGCAGGCTGCCCGCATTGAAGATTGGAACGGAGATCGAGGGAGTAAAGCTCCAGGCCTGCGAACCGGATTTGAACAGCCCCGAGAGCGATGAGCTCGCTGTGCCGAAATCTCCGGTCAGGCTGATGGTCGGGAAGAACGCTGCGCGTGCGGCACCGATGTTGGCGTTGGCTGCGAGCAGCGTCGCCTCGGCTTGCAGGACGTCCGGGCGGCGCGCCAACAGGTCGGAGGGCAGGCCGGCCGGGATGTCGGTGAGAAGCGTCTGCGAATTCAGCGGTACGGCTGGCGGAAGATCCGCGGGCAGCGGCTGACCCAGCAGCAGCACCAGCGCGTTCTCGGCCTGCGCGCGCCCGCGCACCTCTGCCGAATAGTTCGCCCGGGCCTGCTCGACCACGGTTTGCGCCTGGCTCACCGCCAGTTCGGTTCCGGTGCCGGTGTGGAATTGCAGCAGCGTGAGGTCGTAAGACTTCTGTGCGGTGTCGAGCGTCTGTTGCGTCACGGCCACGAGTTCATCGTAGGAGAGCAGCGTCAGGTACTGGTCCGCGACTTCGGAAACGAGCAGGATTTCGGCAGCTTTGCGGGCCTGCGCCGTGGCGAAGAATTGCTGCAACGCGGCTCCGCTCAGGGACTGCAAGCGGCCGAAAAAATCGAGCTCCCAGGAGGCGGACAGACCGACCGAGTAGTCGTGCGTCAAAATCGTGCGGCCGAAGCTCGAAGTGCTTGCGGGCGTGCGCACGCTCGACGAATCGGTAAATCCGCTGAGCGACGGAAAGAACGTCGCGCGCTGGATCCGGTATTGCGCCTGCGTCTGAGCAACGGTTAGCGCGGCCACCCTCAAGTCCCGATTGTTGGTCAGCGCGATCTGGACCAGTCGCTGCAGCCTTGGATCGGCCAGGAAGTCGCGCCAACCGATGTCGGCCGCTGGCAGCGTCGAGCTGGCCGGCGCGCCGACCGGCGACTTGTAGGCGTCACCGGTCGGATAGGTCGCGGCCACCGGTGCGTCCGGCCGCTGGTACACCGGTACGAGCGAGCAACCCGTAATCAGCATGGCCGCAGCCATCAGCGCGACGTTGCTGCGGCGCATGGTCTTGCAGGACCCCCGGTCGATCAGGGAAGTGTCGAGTTTCATCGGGCCGCGCCTCCCGCTGAATCGGGCACCGCCGGGCCCGGCGATGCCGGTGACTCAGCGGGCTTTGTCTTGAACAGTTTCTCGGTGATCACGAAAAAGAACATCGGGATCAGGAAGGGAGCCAGAAAGGTGGCGCTCAACATGCCGCCGATGACGGCGCGGCCAACCGCATTCTCGCTGCCCGACCCGGCGCCGTTGGCAATGGCAAGGGGCAGCACGCCAAGCACGAATGCGAGCGAGGTCATCAGGATCGGACGCAACCGCATTTGCGCGGCCTCGACGGCCGCGTCGATCGCCGATTTGCCCCGGGCTTCGAGGTCGCGCGCGAACTCGACGATCAGGATCGCGTTTTTCGAGGACAGGCCGATCGTGGTCAGCAGACCCACCTGGAAGTAGACGTCGTTTTCCAGATGAAGCGCGGTCGCCGCCGTGAGCGCGCCCAGGATTCCGAGCGGCACCACCATGATCACCGAGATCGGCACGATCCAGCTTTCGTACAGCGCGGCCAGGCTCAGGAACACGACCAGGATCGACAGTCCGTACAGTATGGGCGCCTGCGATCCCGACTGCTGTTGCTGTAATGAAACGCCGGTCCATTCATAGCCGACGCCCGGCGGCAGCTTTTGTGCCAGGCGCTGCATCACCGCCATCGCCTGGCCCGTGCTCTGGCCGAGGGCTGCCTGCCCCTGGATCTCCACCGACGAAACCCCGTTGTAGCGCTCGAGCTTCGGCGAGCCGTAGCTCCACGCGCCGCTCGCGAACGACGTAAAGGGCACCATGCTCCCTGTTGTGTTGCGGATGTACAGCGATCTGAGGTCCTCCGGGTTCATCCGGAACGGAGCGTCGGCCTGCACATAGACCTTCTTGATGCGGCCGTCGGTATCGAGGAAGTTGTTGACGTACTTCGAGCCCCACGCAATCGAAAAGGTCTGGTCGACGTCGCTCAGGTTGACGCCGAGTGCGCTGGCCTTCTCGCGGTCGATGTCGATCTTGTAGGTCGCGTTGTCGCTCAGTCCGTTGGGTCGCACCAGCGCCAGGTTCGGATCCTGCCTCGCCATGCCGATCAGCCGGTCGCGCGCCTGCATCAGCTTCACGTGCCCCAGCCCGCCGCGATCCTCGAGCTCGAAATCGAAGCCTGACGCCGTGCCCAGGGCGGGAATCGAGGGCGGATTGATCGGAACGATGACCGCGTCCTGATAGGAGGCGAAGTGCCGGGCCGTGCGTGCCAGCACCGCCTGCGCCTTGAGGCCGGCGCGGGTGCGGACCGACCAGTCCTTGAACCGCACGAAAACCATGCCCTGGGTTTGTCCGCGGCCTGCAAAGTTCAATCCCGTGACCTCGAACGTGGCATCCACAGCGGCGGCTTCCTCGTGCAGCAGGTAGTTCGACACGTCGTCCAGCACGATCTGCGTTCGGCCCTGGGTTGCACCGGATGGGGTCTGCACCTGGATGTACGCGATGCCCTGATCTTCGTCGGGCAGAAATCCGGTCGGCAACCGCACGAACAGCAAACCGACAGCAACGATCACCGCGCCATAGATCAGCAGCCATCGCCCGGAGCGATCGAGCACATGGCGCACGCCGCCCACGTACCGGTCGCGGCCGTGCTCGAACCCGCGATTGAACGCACCGAAGAAGCCCTTCTTCGCGGCCTCGCCCGCGCCGCCCGCGGGCTTCAGCATCATGGTGCACAGGGCCGGCGTGAGCGAGAGCGCGACGAATACCGACAGCAACATCGCGGAGACGATCGTGAGCGAGAACTGCCGGTATATGGCCCCCACCGATCCGCCTGAGAAAGCCATTGGGACGAACACCGCGCTCAGCACCACGGCAACGCCGACCAGCGCCCCGGTGATCTGCCCCATGGCCTTGCGGGTCGCATCACGGGGCGACAGACCCTCCTCGGACATCACGCGCTCGACGTTTTCGACAACCACGATCGCGTCATCGACCAGCAACCCGATCGCGAGCACCAGGCCGAACATCGACAGCGTGTTGATCGTGAAACCGAAGGCGGCCATGACTCCGAACGTTCCGAGCAGCACGACCGGCACCGCAATAGTCGGAATCAGCGTCGCACGCAGGTTTTGCAGGAACAGGTACATCACCAGGAAGACCAGCGCCACCCCTTCGAACAGCGTTTTCACGACCTCCGTGATCGAGATTTTTATGAACGGCGTCGTGTCGTACGGATACACGACCTGCAGCCCGTGCGGGAAATACGGCGCGAGCTCGTCGATCCGTGCGCGCACCGCGTTCGCGGTGGCCAGCGCATTCGCGTCCGGTGCCAGCTGGATCCCGATCGCCGAAGCCGGTTGCCCGTTGTACTTGGAGTCGATGAAGTAGCTTTCAGAGCCAAGGGCGACGTGCGCGACATCGTGTAGCCGCACCTGCGAGCCATCGGGGTTGACCTTCAGCAGAATGTTCTCGAACTGCGCTGGCGTGTGCAGCAGCGTCGCCTCGGTGATGGTCGCCGTCAGCCGCTGGGTCGCGGGCGCCGGCGTGCCGCCCAGCTGGCCACCGGCGACCTGCACGTTCTGGTTCTGGATCGCGGTCGTGACATCGACCGGCGTCAACGCGAAGCTGTTCAGCTTGTCGGTGTCGAGCCAGATCCGCATCGCGTACTGCGTGCCGAACACGTTGAAATTGCCCACCCCGTTGATCCGACTCAATGGATCCTGCAGGTTCGAGGCGATGTAGTTGGCTATGTCGTAGCGCGACATGCTGTTGTCGGTCGACACGAAGCCCGCAATCAACAGATACCCGTTGCTCGATTTGGTGACCCGGATCCCGGCTTGCTGGACCTGCGCGGGCAGCAAGGGCGTGGCCAGCTGCAGCTTGTTCTGCACCTGCACCTGCGCGATGTCGGGATTGGTCCCCGCCGCAAAGGTCAGCGTGGTGGTCGCCGTGCCGGAGTCGTCGCCATTGGACGACAGATACAGCAGGTGATCGAGCCCGCTCATCTGCTGCTCGATCACCTGCACCACGGTGTTTTCGACGGTCTCGGCGGAGGCGCCCGGGTAGTTCGCGGTGATCTGGATCGAAGGAGGCGCGATCGTCGGATACTGCTCGATCGGCATCGCGACAATCGATAATCCCCCGACCAGCATGATCATGATCGCGATCACGATCGCGAAGATCGGTCGGTCGATGAAAAACTTGGCCATCGCAGGGGTTCCTATTTGACTCGCGCGATGGTGGCGCGCGAGGCAGGCTTCGGGCTGTCCGCAGTCGGAACGGGTTCCGCCGTGACCGGGGCGGACGACGTGGCAGCGGCGCCCGCCGGCTGCGACTCGACCGCCTGCACCACGGCACCCGGTTGCACCTTTTGCACGCCGGCCACGATGACGCGATCGCCGTCCTCGAGGCCGTGTTCGACGATCCACTGGTTGCCGCTCGTGCCCCTCAGTTGCAGCGTATGCACCGTGACCTTGTTGTCGGATCCGACCACCAGCGCGGTCGCCTGTCCCGCCGGGTCGTGCGTCACGCCGACTTGCGGCACCAGAATGGCGTTGTCGTCCACGCCCTCTTCGATACGGGCGCGCACGAACATGCCGGGAAGCAGCACCGACCGCGG
>VBCK01000237.1 GCA_005882215.1 Betaproteobacteria bacterium
GATGTCGTTCCGCCAGTTGACCCATCATCCGACACTGTTCCGGTCGATCCGGGCGGCCTGTGATGGTGGCCGTGCGGCTTCGGCGCGGGAGCCGGAGGGGGAGTCGGCGCAGGAGCCGGAGCGGGAGGCGGCGGCGGAGGAGGCGGCGGCGGGGGCGGCGGCGGAGGAGGTGGCGGAGGAGGCGGAGGAGGCGGAGGTGGCGGTGTGGGCGCCGCATGGCACACGGTACACGGTGTTGTTGCCGACACCAGGGGATGCGGCGAAGGCGGAGCGGGCTGCACGCAGGCACCGCAGCTCGGAAGCTGGGCGAAGGCGTCCGTCACGGCGAACGAGGCGGCGAAAAGAGGCAGCGCCATCGCGACGGACCTGGCCGCTTTGCGCATCGTCGAGCCGTGCCTGAGGCTCGAAGCGGCGCCGCTGCGGCGGACTTGATTGCGAATTTGCTTCACGGGTTACTCCTGAGGTTGCTGAAACGGGTCGCAGCTTTCGGACTGTCGACCGAACCGCAAGCCGCGGGTCGCAAGGTAACCTGGAAGACAACGAATGAATGTCGTGTTTACGAACTAGCGTCCTCGCCCGTTGCGGCGAGTCGCATGATGAATAGGGATGAACAGACCTGGCTCTGCGAAAGATTGGCGGGCGAACACTGTGCTTTCATCCGTTTGCACAGCGAAGCCGTCTGTACTAGCCGCGGTATCGGTGGCCCGAATGGTGTAGCGGAGTTCCGTCGGCGATCGATCGAATTGGCCGGAGAGCTCTTTGCTTTTCTTTCTTTGAGCCGTCTGCTCACGGAGGAAACCGCTCAACCGCATCGCTCAATCGTCAATGCGATTGAGTCAGCAGCTCAAGGCGACTGCAGCGACTTCGGCGCCGATCAGCCTTCCTCGGGGTCCTCGAGCAGCGAAAAGCGCACCGGCAGTATTTCCTTGGTGGTCGTCATCCCGGCGGCATCCTTGTCGACCAGCAGCAGCTGCTGCGTGTCGGGCAGGCCGGCCGGGATCACCATCTTGCCGCCCGGCTTCAGCTGGTACAGCAGCGTGGCCGGGACCAGGTCGGGAGCGGCCGTGACGATGATCTTGTCGAACGGCGCGTGCTCGGACCATCCGATACGGCCGTCCCCGACCCGCACCTCGATGTTGGTGTAACCCTGGCGGGCCAGCCGTTGGCGTGCTTCGAGCGCGAGCTCTTCGATGATCTCGACGCTGTACACGCTCTGCGCCAGCTCGGCCAGGATGGCGGCCTGGTAGCCCAGCCCGGTTCCGATCTCCAGCACGGTGTCGGTCGACTGCAGGTTCAGCAGGTCCGTCATCAGGGCCACGATGAACGGCTGCGAGATCGTCTTGTCGAAGCCGCTCGGAAGCGGCATGTCGGCATAGGCCAGCGGCTGCAGCTCCAGGCGCACGAATTCATGACGCGGCACCTGGCCGATCACGTCCAGCACGCGCCGGTCCAGCGATGCCTTGCCCAGGCGCGCGGTCAGGAAGATCGTCTGGGCGGCGATCTGCGCAACCATTTGGCGCCGCAGTGCAGCGAAGTCCAATTCGCTCATCAGGGTTTCACGCCGATTCGAGGTTTGATGCTACTACGGTGGCTGGCGCTTCGATCGCTGGCGGAGCACACTGCGCCCTGCTATGGCGACGGCGACGTTTCGCTTCTACGAAGAACTGAACGATTTTCTAGCCCCCGAGCGGCGTGGCCGCGAGTTCGCGTGCGGTTGCGCGCCGGGGGCCACCGTGAAGCACGCGATCGAATCGCTCGGCGTGCCGCACCCGGAGGTCGAACTGGTGCTCGTGAACGGCGAGTCGGTCGGCTTCGTTCGCCCGCTGTGCGACGGCGACCGGGTGGCCGTGTATCCGAAATTCGAGGCGTTCGACGTCACGCCGCTGCTGCGCGTGCGCGATCGGGCGCTGCGCACGACCCGCTTCGTCGCCGATGTGCACCTGGGCGGGCTCGCCCGCCTGCTGCGGCTGCTCGGCTTCGACACCCTGTACGACAACCGGGTCGGCCACGAGCAGATCGAGCAGCTGGCGCGCACGCAGCAGCGGATCGTGCTGACGCGCGACCGGCAGCTGCTGAAGCGCGCCGGCTTCACGCACGGCTGCACGGTGCGCGCGCAGCGGCCGCGCGAGCAGTTGCGCGAGGTGTGCGATCGGCTGGACCTGGCGCGCGCGGCGCAGCCTTTCACGCGCTGCCTGGTCTGCAACGGGATGCTGCGCCCGATCGGCGGGGACCAGCTGCACGGGCGGGTCCAGCCCGCCTTGGCAGAGCGCACCCCGTGCTTCAACATGTGCGACGGCTGCGCGCGCGTGTACTGGGAAGGTTCGCATTGGCGGCGCATGCGCGCGCTGGTGGATTCGTTACTGGCCTGCCAGCCGCAGCTGCGCAGCAGCGCAGGCGGGGCTGGCAAAGTTCAATAAGGGGGCACCGATGGAGCAGGAGACTTTCAATCTGAGTGTGCGCAAGTTCCTGAAGATGGTCGGCGTGCAGTCGCAGCACGAAATCGAGCAGGCGGTCGAGAAGGCGCTCGCGTCGGGCGCGATCAAGGGCGGCGAGTCGCTGGTGGCGACGATGACGCTGAAAATCGCCGCGGTGCGGCTGGACGTCACGTTCGACGGCCACATCGACCTCCAATAGCTGCGGCCGCCGCCGGCGGCCGCGCAGGAAAATGCCGATGGACAAGGGACCACTTCGATTGAACGTGCCGGAGCCGAGTGGCCGGCCCGGACACGCGACCGATTTTTCGTATCTGCACGCCTCGGCGGCCGGCTCGGTGCGGCGGCCGCCGCTGGACGTGTCGCCGGTCGACACCGGCGACCTGGCCTATGCACTGGTGCGCGTGCTCGACGACGACGGACGTCCGGTCGGCCCGTGGGTGCCGACCATCGACGCCGATCGCCTTCGCCACGGCCTGCGCGCGATGCTGAAGACGCGCGCTTTCGACGCCCGGATGATGATCGCGCAGCGCCAGAAGAAGATCTCGTTCTACATGCAGTGCCTGGGCGAGGAGGCGATCGCGACCGCGCACACGATGGCGCTGAACGACGGCGACATGTGCTTTCCGACCTACCGCCAGCAGGGGCTGCTGCTGGCGCGCGACGACATCCCGATAGTCGAGCTGATCTGCCAGCTGATGTCGAACGAACGCGATCCGCTCAAGGGCCGCCAGCTGCCGGTGATGTACTCGTACAAGAGGGCGGGATTCTTCTCGATCTCGGGCAACGTGGCCACGCAGTTCATCCAGGCCGTGGGCTGGGCCATGGCATCGGCGATCAAGGGCGACTCGCGGATCGCCTCGGCCTGGATCGGCGACGGCTCCACCGCCGAGGCTGACTTCCACACCGCGCTCACCTTCGCGCACGTGTACCGCGCGCCGGTGATCCTGAACGTGGTCAACAACCAGTGGGCGATCTCGACCTTCCAGGCGATCGCCGGCGGCGAGGCCACCACCTTCGCCGGGCGTGGCGTGGGTTTCGGGATCGCGTCGCTGCGGGTGGACGGCAACGACTTCCTGGCCGTCTACGCGGCGTCGCGCTGGGCCGCCGAGCGCGCGCGCGCCAACCTGGGACCGACGCTGATCGAGTGGGTCACGTACCGGGGCGGGGCGCACTCGACCTCCGACGATCCGTCGCGCTATCGGCCGGCCGACGACTGGCAGCACTATCCGCTGGGCGATCCGGTTGCGCGCCTGAAGCAGCATCTGATCCGAATCGGCTCATGGTCTGAGGCGGAACACCAAAAGACGGTCTCCGAGGTCGAGGCGCAGGTGGCCGAGGCGCAGAAGGAGGCCGAACGCTCCGGCACGCTGCTCGACGGCCGTATCCCACCGCTCGCCTCGATGTTCGAAGACGTCTACCGCGAGATGCCGTGGCACCTGCGCGACCAGCTCAGGCAGGTCGGAGGCCGATGATGCCCACGATGACGATGGTCCAGGCCCTGCGGTCGGCGATGGACGTGATGCTGGAGCGCGACGACCAGGTCGTGATCTACGGCCAGGACGTGGGCTACTTCGGCGGCGTGTTCCGCTGTACCGAGGGCCTGCAGGCCAAGTACGGCCGCACGCGCGTGTTCGATGCGCCCATTTCCGAGGGCGGCATCGTCGGATCGGCGATCGGCATGGCCGCCTACGGCCTGCGGCCCGTGGTCGAGGTCCAGTTCGCCGACTACTTCTACCCGGCGTACGACCAGATCGTGTCCGAAGCGGCGCGGTTGCGCTACCGCTCGGCCGGCGACTTCAGCGCACCGCTGACGATCCGGATGCCGTGCGGCGGCGGCATCTACGGCGGGCAGACCCACAGTCAGAGTCCGGAGTCGCTGTTCACGCACGTGTGCGGGCTGCGCACCGTGATCCCCAGCAATCCGTACGACGCCAAGGGCCTGCTGATCGCGTCGATCGAGTGCGACGACCCGGTGATCTTCTTCGAGCCCAAGCGCCTGTACAACGGACCGTTCGACGGGCACCACGACCGGCCGCTGGTGCCCTGGTCGGCGCGCGCCTCGAGCGAGGTGCCGCCGGGCCACTACCGGGTGCCGCTGGAGTCGGCCGCGGTGTTTCGTCCCGGCGCCGAGCTGACGGTGCTCGCTTACGGCACCATGGTGTATGTGTGCGAGGCCGCGGCCACCGAAAGCGGGATCGACGCCGAGATCATCGACCTGCGCAGCTTATGGCCGCTGGATCTGCCGACCGTGCTCGAATCGGTCAGGAAGACCGGCCGCTGCGTGATCGTGCACGAGGCGACGCTGACCTCAGGGTTCGGCGCCGAGCTGTCGGCGCTCGTGCAAGAGTCCTGCTTTTATCATCTGGAAGCTCCGATCATGCGCGTGACCGGCTGGGATACGCCCTATCCGCATGCGCAGGAGTGGGACTACTTCCCGGGCCCGGAGCGCGTCGGGCGCGCATTGCGCGAAGTGCTGGAGCAATGACATGCCCGAACGTGTCGTGAAGCTTCCCGACATCGGCGAAGGGGTTGCGGAAGCCGAACTGGTCGAATGGCACGTCAAGGTCGGCGATGCCGTGCGCGAGGATACTCTCTTGGGCGCGGTGATGACCGACAAGGCGACGGTGGAAGTCCCCTCGCCGACCGAGGGCGAGATCGTCTGGCTCGCCGGCAAGGTCGGCGACGTCATCGCGGTCGGCGCGGACTTCGTGCGCCTCAAGGTGCATGGTGGCGCCGCGGCCGAGACCGCCAAGAGCGTGGAAACGAAGAGCGAGGTCGCCAAGGGCGAAATAGCAAAGAGCGAAACCGTAAAGAGCGAACCTTCCGCAAGCGCCTTGAAGCCCCCCGCCCGGCATCGCGGCGTCACGAACAACGGCGCGCCGCACGCGCGGCCGCTCGCCGCGCCGGCAGTTCGTCTGCGCGCGCGCGAAGCCGGTGTCGAGTTGCGCCACCTCAAAGGCTCCGGCCCGGCGGGACGGATCACGCATGAGGACCTCGACGCTTACCTCGTCCATCCGCCGGAAGGCCGCCCGGGCACGCTTCGGGCGAACACGCAGGTGACCGAGATCAAGATCGCCGGCCTGCGCCGCAAGATCGCCGAGAAGATTTCGCTCGCGAGCGCCAGCATCCCGCATTTCACCTATGTGGAAGAAGTCGACGTCACGGCGCTCGAGGAGCTGCGCGCGACCCTGAACAAGGACCAGCCCGATAAGCCAAGGCTCACGCTGCTGCCGTTCCTGATGCGCGCGGTGGTGCGGGCGATCGACGAATATCCGCAATTCAATGCGCGCTTCGATGCCGAGGCCGGCGTTGTGCAGCAGCATGCCGGCGTCCATATCGGCATCGCAACGCAGACGCCGTCCGGCCTGACGGTGCCGGTCGTGCGCCATGCCGAGGCGCGCGATCTCTGGGACAGCGCCGCCGAACTCGCCCGGCTCGCGGAGGTCGCGCGCGCCGGCACCGCGACGCGCGAGGAACTGACCGGTTCGACCATCACGATCACCTCGCTCGGCGCGCTCGGCGGCGTCGTCACCACACCGATCATCAATCATCCGGAAGTCGCGATCGTCGGCGTCAACAAGATCATGGTCCGCCCGCATTGGGACGGTGAAGCCTTCGTGCCGCGCCGGATGATGAACCTGTCATCCAGCTTCGATCATCGCATCATCGACGGCTGGGATGCGGCGCGCTTCGTGCAGCGGATCAAGGCGCTGCTCGAAACGCCGGCGCTGATCTTCATTGAGCGATAGAGCGACAGACCGATGACCGAAAACTCCCACAAGCTTGTCGTCATCGGCGCCGGCCCCGGCGGCTATGCCTGCGCGATCCGCGCCGGCCAGCTTGGTATCGACACCGTGGTGATCGAGGCCCGCAGGCCGGGCGGCACGTGTCTCAATGTCGGCTGCATTCCCTCCAAGGCGCTCATCCATGCCGCGCAGGAATTTCAGACCGTCGCGCACGCCGCCACCGGCAACAATCCGTTCGGCATCGCGGCTGAGAGGCCGCGGCTCGATTTCGCCAAGACCGTGGCCTGGAAGGACGGCATCATCGGCCGTCTCACCGGCGGTGTCGCGGGGCTTTTGAAGAAGGCAGGCGTCACGACCATCACCGGCTGGGCGCGCTTTCGCGACGGCAAGACCGTCGAGGTCGAGACCGACGCCGGGCCGCGCGTGATCCATGCCGAACATGTCGTGATCG
>VBCK01000165.1 GCA_005882215.1 Betaproteobacteria bacterium
AAGCCCCCCGGGGCCAGGAAGCCGGTGGCCGAGAAGGCCAGCGCGCTCGCATACAGGACCCCGCTGCCGCCAAAGGTCACCCAGGGATCGGAGGCGCGGTCATAGCCAGCGCCCGGCCCCGTCCCAGCCGCGCACTTGGAAAAGCCAAGGGCCTGGGCGGCACTCCAGGTCGCACCACTGTCGCCGGAATGTGCGGTCAGAATTCCACGGGCACCCAGGCCGGTCCATCGATCCTGCTGCCAAACGCCGACTGCACCGCCAGGGATCGCTGCGATCTGCGGCTGAATCGCCGATCCGAGCGTGAACGATTCGCCGATCGCCGCCGTGTTACCGCAGCTGGCAGAAAACGGGCTCGTGCCAGAGACCTGCACCGACACCGGGGAGGGAGCGGGCGGTGTCATGGGGCTGTTGTATCCGCCTCCACAGCCGGCCAGCACCCCGCCTAGGATGCCCGGCACGACCAATGCCGACACTCGAAGCGAGGCCGGGCTCATCGTGAACAAGCGCGCAAGGTTCATCTGAACCGTGAAAAGGAGGGGTCGCCGACGCAGACCCAATGCCCGATTCTGGCACCACTTCACCGCTGGCCGCGGCCCCGATTGGCGGCATGCCGCCCGTCGTCCGAACGGATTCGGGTGAACTACGGAGCGCCGCCCTCGCCCTGCGCCTCGGCATCGACCTGCGGAGGCAATGGACAATCGAGCGCCGCGCACAGCGTGCGCAGGCAGCTGGCCGCCCTCCAGTTGGTCGACCCGTCGACGAACGCAACCGCGACGCAGGCCTTGATGAATTGGGGCTTGACCAGCGGGGCCAGCAGGTTCAGGCGATGGAATGCGGCAGAGACCTTGTCTAACCCGAGCGCCTCGCGCCCGACGGGTTCGGCCTCGATGCCTTCCAGAAGTGCCGCGCCGGCCTGGTACGCGCGCGCGGGCGCCTCCGGCATCCGCACCGCGGCGAGCAGCGAAAGAACCAGCCGGACCTCGGCCGCCAGATCCCGCAGTGGTACGTATCGACCCGCGCGCGCCGGCTGCGTTCCGGCACCGAGGCGCGCTTCCAGCACCGTGTACAGAAGAAATTCGGGCAAGGTGACGCGAGCGTCCGCCGCGATCAGCCTGCGGGCCAGCGTCAGCAAGCGGTCGCGCGCGGCCGCCGGCAGCTTGCGCAGCGCGGGCATCGCCAGATCGACCAGCGGCAATCGCCAGCCGGGCGGCATTTTCGCGGCCGCGTCACGGATCGCCTCGACCTGTTTCGACGCATCCGGGCCGAACGCCTCGGCCACGATTGCCTCCTGGCGCGCCGCGATCGCCTGTTCCTGCTCGATCAGCAGACCCAGCACCAGCACTTGCGCGCCGGTTGTATCGGACAGCGCCGCCCGCAGGCCCAGCGATTCGACCCGCTCCAGCAGCTGCTCGACGAACGGACGCGAGGTCGCCTGCGGCCGCCCGATCGCGGCCGGCATCGCCGCTGCCGCCGCGGCCAGGCCCGTGACCGGGCTGGCCGCGGGCGCGGCGGTCGACCCGGACGAGGCCGCCGCAGCTGCAGCGACCGGCTGGGTCGTGAACGGCAGGGGCGGGAGCTCCGCAGCCTGCGGACCCCCGGCGGGTTCGGCCGAGACCACCAGCTCGGGGGCCGGCAGGAAGTCCATCGGGCGTCCGTAGATGCGCCGGATGCGTTCTTCCAGCGGGGGGTGGGTGGCCAGCCAGCCGTCGGCGAAGTTCAGGCGGACCGGCGCCAGGAACATGTGCGAGAGCGACTCGGCGTGCGGGTGGTCGATCTGCCCGCCGGTGCCGGCGCCCAGCCCGCCGATCTTGCGCAGCGCGCGACCGATACCCTCGTTGTTCCGCGTGAATTGAAGGCTGCTCGCATCGGCCAGGGACTCGCGCTGGCGCGACACGCCGGCCTTGATCAGCCGGCCGAAGAACACGCCGATATAGCCGATCACGACGATCGCAAGTCCGGCCAGGAACAGCACGTTGCCGCGCTCGCGCGAGTCGCTCGAGTCCCGGACCCGATCCATGTCGGCCAGGAAGCGGCCAAACAGCGCGAGCAACAGCAGACCCTGCAGCAGACCGATCAGCTGGATGTTCAGCGTCATGTCGCCGTTCAGGATGTGGCTGAACTCGTGCCCGATCACGCCCTGCAGTTCGTCCCGCGTCAGCCGCGTCAGCGCCCCGTGCGTCACGGTCACCACCGCGTCGCGCGGGTGCAGCCCGGCCGCGAACGCGTTGATCGTGTCCTGCCGCTCCAGCACGTACACGCGCGGCGTCGGAATGCCCGAGGCGAGCGCCATCTCTTCGACTACGTTCAGCAAGCGGCGTTCCAGCTGGTCGCGCGTGGAAGGGTCGACCGGCCGGGCGCCCACCATCCGCGCAACGGCCTCGCCGCCCTCGCGCAGCTCCAGGATCTGCAGCACCGAGCCGCCGACGATCATCAGCAGCACGACGGCGGTCGTGGTCGAAATGAAATAAGGCGGCAGCGCGTCCATCCCGTAGCGCGCCCACGCGCCGTGCGGTGCGAAAACGTACAGGTACATGATGCCCAGCGCCGCGTTGACCGCGACCACGATCGCGATCACGGCCGCGACGAAGAGCCAGATAAGACGCTGGCTGGTGCGCCGCGCCTCGTGCTGTTGCTCGAAAAAGCTGGTCGCCAAGGATGCCGCGCGGCGTCAGGTCAGAACTGGACCTTGACCGCCTTGCGCTCCTCGTCGCTTTCGGTGGCTTTCAGCAGCTCGGCCGGCTGGAACGAGAACGCCCCGGCGATGAAATTCGATGGAAATTGCTGCACCGCATTGTTGTAGGTCATTACCGAATCATTGAATGCCTGGCGCGCGAACGCGATCCGGTTCTCGGTGCTGGTCAGCTCCTCGGTCAGCTGCATCATCGTCTGATTGGCCTTCAGGTCCGGATAGGCCTCGGCCACCGCGAACAGCCGCCCCAGGGCGCCGGAGAGCCCGCCTTCGGCGGCCGTCAGCTGGCGCATCGCCGCGGCGTTGGACGGATCGCTGGCTGCGGCCGTATTGGCCGTCACCGCCGAGGTGCGCGCCTTGACCACCGCTTCCAGCGTCTCGCGCTCGTGAGCGATGTATTTTTTGGCGACCTCGACCAGGTTGGGGATCAAGTCGTAACGGCGCTTCAACTGCACGTCGATCTGTGCAAACGCGTTCTTGAATTCGTTGCGCTGAGCAACCAGCCGGTTATAGGCGGCCATCACCCAGAAAACGATCGCCGCGATCAGCGCGAAGAAAACGATCAGCCCCATTTGCCCGTCCCCCACGGTTGGTCCTTGCCTCTCCGCCTGGCGCGTCGCAAGCGCGGCGGGGCGGCGCAGAGACTACCCGCGATCAGCGGTCCGGCGCAATCGCGCGCCGGTGCCGGTCGCCCCGGGGCGGTAAATGCAAGGACGTCTACGGACGGCCTTCGTTCTTGGCGCCGCTGGGCGATGCCTCCTGGCTCTTCTTGATCGCGGCGACCTCCTGGTCCGAGATCAGATCGAACAGCTTGACCACGCGCCGCACCCCGCTGACGCGGCTGGCCGTCTTGGCCGCGGCTTCGCCCTCCGAGGGCGAGACCTTGCCCATCAGGTACACCACACCCTGCTCCACCGTCGTCGTGACCACGCCGGTCGGAACCCCCTCGGCGCCGAGCAGCGCGGTCTTCACCTTGCCGGCCAGCAATGTGTCGTCGGTGCGATCGCCCAGCGACGCGGTCTCGCCCACCGTCAGCTCATTGACCACCTGACGCACGTTCTCGACCTTCGCGGCAGCCTGCTCGGCGAGCGCGCGCATCTCGGCGGTCCGGACCTGGCCGGCCAGCAGCACCTTGCGGTTGTAGCTGGTCACGTTGATGTTCATCGCCGTCTTCGGAATCTTGTCGATCAGCGCCGCGTTCACGCGCGACTCGATGGCCTTGTCCTCCACCTGGATCCCGACCGGGCGCCGGTCGGTCGCGACCACGGTACCGCCGACCGCCGCGGCGCCAACCAGCGGCACCACGCAGCCGTCCAGCATTGCGACCCCGAGCCCTGCTGCGACGACGACCCATCCGATTGTCCGCTTCATCGAGTTTCCTCCTCGGCGCCAAAGGCGGCGCGTAGCCATTCGATCCGATCGGCTTCGGCAATCACGACATCGAACCGGCACGGTGGCCAGCGATCGCCGAAATGGACTTGCAGGTACTGCTGCGCGGCCAGCCGCAGCCGCCGGCGCTTGGTGCGATCGACGCTGGCTGCCGCCAGCCCGCGCCGCGCGCGGCTGCGCACCTCGACGAACACCAGCGTCGGTCCGTCGCGCGCGACGACGTCCAGCTCGCCGACCCGAAAGCCGACCTGTCGCGCCACGATCCGCAGACCATGCTGCCGCAGCATCGAGCAGGCCGCCTGCTCGGCCGCATCACCCTGGCTCTGGCGCGCGCTGCGCGCCGCGCGAATCCGCAACGAGCGTTCTCCGGACCATCGCCGCTGCCCCCAAGACCCGCAAACCGGCCGTTGGTTCCGGGATTGTGAATAATGCGACAGGCGGCGGGATCCGGTTGGGTGCCCGTCCCGCGGAGCGATGTGACATGGATGATCCCGATACTCCCGATCCGTGGGCTCGCCAGCCGTTGTGGACAGCCTCCGGGCTGGCCCAGCAGCAGTTGCCGCGCGCATTGTATGTAGTGGCAACTCCGATCGGCAATGCGGCCGATGTTACGCTGCGCGCGCTTTGGGTACTCCGCAACGCCGATTGCATCGCGGCTGAAGATACGCGCGTGACGGCGCCGCTTCTGAAACGTTACGGCATCAGCACGCGCCTGGTTGCCCTGCACCGCCACAACGAGCGCGGCGCAACCGGGAAAATCCTGGCACGGCTGTTGCAGGGCGAACGGATCGCTTTGGTCAGCGACGCGGGAACGCCGGGGATATCCGACCCCGGCGCGGTACTGGTCAGGGCGGCGCTGTCGGCCGGTCAGCGCGTGATCCCGATACCGGGTGCGAGCGGCCTGACCGCGGCGCTGTCGGCGGCCGGGCTGCACGCGACCTCGGTGTGCCTGCTCGGGTTCCTGCCGTCACGGGTGCAGGCCAGACGTCGGCTGTTGCAGCAGGCGGCCGCGCGCAGCGAGGGCTTCGTGCTGTTCGAGGCGCCGCATCGGATCGCGCGCACTGCGAGCGAGCTGGCGGCCGTGCTGCAGCCCGATCGTCGAGTCGTGCTGGCGCGCGAACTGACCAAGCTGTTCGAGGCGGTCGTGCAGACGACGGCTGCCGATCTGCCGAACGGCGCATCCGCCACGACCTGCGCGATCGCTCCGGTCAGCTTTTTGGCGTAATCGATCGGCAGGAACTCGTTCGGCCCATGCGCGTTGGACTGCGGTCCGAGCACGCCCGTGATCACGAACTGCGAGCGCGGGAATCGCTCGCCCAGCATCGAGATGAACGGGATGGCGCCGCCCTCGCCCATCCAGACCGGCTGCAGCCCGAACGCGTCCAGCGAGGCCCGCTCCAGCGCCTCCTGCAGCCAGGGCGCGGTCGGCGGCGCGTTCCAACCCGACCCGGCGCTGTCCGGATCGAATCGGACCCGGGCCCCGTAAGGCGGATCGGCTTCCAGCAGCAGCTTCATCCGCTGCGCTGCGCGGTGCGCGTCCACGGTCGGCGGAAGCCGCACGCTCAGCTTGAGCGCGGTTCCCGGCCGCAACACGTTGCCACCCTCCTGCAGCGGCGGAAGCCCGGCGGCGCCGATCACGGACAGGGTGGACCTCCACGTGCGGTTCAGGATCGCCTCGACCGGATCGGTCGTGACCGGGCGCGCGTGCTCGCCGTCGGGCCCGTCCGGACCGTCGCCCTGTCGGACCCAGGCGAACTGCTGCCAGATGCGGTCGCCCAGCACCGCGCCGGCCGTGAGCGCCTGTTCCAGGCGATCGGGCGGCACCGGCGACTGGAACACCGGGTCGCGCAGCCTTCCGGTGCGCGAGTCGTCGATCCGGTCCAACAGCAGCCGCAGGATCCGGAACGAGGACGGAACGATGCCCGAGGCATTGCCGGAGTGCACGCCTTCGCGCAGTATGTCGACGCTCAGGACCCCACCGACCAGACCGCGCAGCGACGTGGTGACCCACAGCCTCTCGTAGTCCCCGCAACCCGAGTCCAGCCCGATCAGCAGGCCGACCTGCCCAAAACGAGCGGCCAGGCAATCGAGGTAAGCGGGCAGGTCGAAGCTGCCGCTTTCCTCGCAGGTCTCGATCAGTCCGACACAGCGGGGACGAGGTACACCGCAGGTATCGAGCGCGGCGATCGAGGTCAGCGCGGCGTAGACGGCGTAGCCGTCGTCGGCAGCGCCCCGGCCATACAGGCGCCCGTCCTGGATCACCGGCTGCCAGGGTCCGAGCCCCGCGCGCCAGCCCGTCATCTCCGGCTGCTTGTCCAGGTGCCCGTAAAACAGCACCGTCTGATCGCCGGACTGCCCTGCGCCCGCAACGCCGTCGCGGGTGGAGGGCGCATCGAAGAACAGGCACGGAGTGCGACCGTCCAGTGCGACGATCTCGGCCTGCAGTGCGCGCACGGGCTGGGTCCGGACCCAGGCAAGCGCGTCGCGCGCAACGCGCTCCAGATGGCCATGAGCAGCCCAGCCGGGGTCGAACGCAGGAGACTTGGCCGGGATCCGGATGTAGTCGCTCAGACGCGCGACGATGTCGTGATCCCAGCGGTCATCGACAAACTGGCGTGCGGTGGAGGAAAGCACGGGGTTTCGGGTCGGGCGATCGGCGCCGCAGCGAGCATAGCGCGCCTCAGGCGCACCCGAAGTGATCCGCCAGCGCCACCAGGCTAGGAACCGAAATATCGACCGGCACGCCGGCCCGCGTTTCCCCCTTGCCGCGGCCGTGTTCGTCGGGGCGCGCCACGAACGCGGTCCGCAAGCCCGCCGCGGCGGCGGCCGCCAGATCGGACGAATGCGCGGCCACCATCATCGCCTGCGCGGGCTCGCAGTCGAACGCCGCAGCCGATGAAAGGTAGACGATCGGCTTCGGTTTGTAGTCGCGCGCCAGCTCGGCGCCGACAATCGCGTCCCAGATGAACCCGTTGCGTCGCGCCAGGTCGACCATCAGCGAAATGTTTCCGTTCGAGCACGGCGCCAGTCGAAACACCGTCCGCAGCCTTGCCAGCCCTGGAGCCACATCCGGCCAGGCATCAAGCCGGTGCCAGGCGAGGTTCAGTTCGATCCGGGTGGATTCGTCGATGTGATCGAGCCCGAAGCGATGCAGCACCACGTCCAGATTGCGCCGGTGCAGCACATCGAGCCTGGTAAACGGCAGGCGCCCACTCCGGACCGGCTCCATCGCCGGCTGATACTGGTCGCGCCATGCATCGGCGAACCCCTCCCAGTCGATCGCCAGGCCCGGGGAGGAAAGCAGGTCCCCCGCTTCGCGCGCGATCGAGCCGCGCCAATCGACCAGCGTGCCGAACACGTCGAAAAGGAGCACTCGAACGTCTGGCATCGCGGCGCCCCGGCTAATGCGCGAACAGCGTGGTCGGACGGGACAGGTAGCGCTCCAGCAGGCGCGACCAACCCAAGGCTGTCGCGCGCTGCGCGGCATCGCCGATCAGCACCCGGCTCAGGCCGGCCTGGCGCTCGATGCGCGGCGAACGCAATTCGGCCGGCAGGCCCGAGGCATCCGGCGAATTCAGCAGCAGGGCCAGGCGATCGCGCAGCGCCTCGGCGTTCATCGCGATCTTGAAGGCCCCCAGCTGAACCGACCAGTGCGTTGCCGCCGTCGCCGGTTGCGGCGGCGGATCGCCGTTGGTGGTCCGCGCAACCGGATCGGGGGCAGGCTGGTTCGGGAGCACCATGCTGTGCGTCGACCCGGAGCCGGGCGACGGCACCGCAAAAGCGACTGCCGTCGGGGCCTCGACCTGTGGCGCCGCCGGGGCAGCCGTCACCGTGACGGGCGGCGGCGCGGTTTGCGCGATCTGCCCGGGCAGGATGCGCTCGATCTGGACTTCGCCGCTTCCGGCGCCGGCCAGTCCCAGGCGCGCAGCCGCCGCGTAGGACAGGTCGATGATCCGATCGTGCAGGAACGGTCCGCGGTCGTTGATCCGCACGATCACCGAGCGGCCGTCGCGCGTGCTGGTGACGCGCGCGTAGCTGGGGATCGGCAGTGTCGGGTGGGCTGCCGTCATCGCGAACATGTCATAGAGCTCGCCGCTGGCGGTTCGATTGCCCTGGAACTGGCGCCCGTACCACGACGCCATCCCGCGCTGGTGAAACGGCGCATTCGAGGTGTCCGGCACGTAGGTTCGGCCCAGCGCAGCGTAGGGGCGGTTGGCGTAGGGATTCAACGGCTCCTCGCGCGGGACCGCATCGGGCGTTGCCAGCAGGCCCGGTGGAACGTGATCGGGCGGTCCGTCTTCGCGGTAAAAGCGGGTCTCCTTGGGTGCCGAGGCGCAGCCCGCCAGCACCAGCACCGCGACAGCGATCGGCAGCGCGGGCCCCGCGGCCGATCGCGCCAAGGTCACATCTGCACCAGCTTGCGGTGGCTCTGCACGCACATCAGCATTCCGCACGCCATCCCCAGCGTGACCAGGGCCGTGCCGCCATAGCTGATGAACGGCAGCGGCACGCCCACCACGGGCAGGATCCCGCTGACCATCGCCATATTCACGAACGCGAACGTGAACAGGATCATCGCGATCGCGCTGGCCAGCAGCCGGGTGAACGGCGTCGACGCCTGCAGAGCGATTGCCAGCGCGCGGCCCACCAGCACCAGGAACAGCACCAGCAGCACCAGGTTGCCGATCAGCCCGAATTCCTCCGAGTAGACGGCGAAGATGAAATCGCTGGTGCGCTCGGGAATGAATTCCAGGTGCGTCTGGGTTCCCTGCATCCAGCCCTTGCCGAACATCCCGCCCGAGCCGATCGCGATCATCGCCTGCAGCGTGTGAAAGCCCTTGCCGAGCGGGTCGCTCATCGGATCGACCAGCGTCAGGATCCGGTTGCGCTGATAGTCGTGCATCAGCGTCCAGGCCACCGGCAGCAGCGCCAGCGCCCCGCCACCCATCACGCCCAGCCAGGCCCACGGCAACCCGGCGAAGAAGATCACGAAGAAGCCGGCCGCCAACACCAGCAGCGCGGTTCCGAGGTCCGGCTGGCGCGCGATCAGCGCGACCGGCACCAGCACCAGCAGGGCAGCGACCGCGAAATCCATCCTGCGCACCGCGCCCTCGCGGCGGTCGAAGTACCAGGCCAGCACCAGCGGCACGCCCAGCTTCATGATCTCGGCCGGCTGGATCCGCATCGCCCCCAGGTCAAGCCAACGCTGCGCGCCTTTGACCGACACGCCGGCGACCAGCACGGCCGCCAGCAGCAGCAACCCGACCAGGTAAACGGGCAGCGCCAGCCGTTTCAGCATTCTCGGCGGGATCCCCGCCACCGCGAGCATCACGGCAGCGGCCAGAGCGAAATTGCGCAGCTGTTCGCTGAAGCGGCCCGGGTGGTCGTACGCGGCCGAGTACAGCGTCACCAGCCCCAGCCCGCCCAGAACGCCGAGCGCGGCCAGCAGCACCGGATCCAGTACCAGAAGACGGCTGTACAGCCAGATACCCAGGCGCTGCGGCAGCGATGGTGTGTTCATCGCCGGTTCCTCATCGGCGGCTCTTCGCGTCGGCCGGGGACGCCGCCGCGACCGGTTCGACGTGCTCTTCGGTCGGGGGCGGCGCCGCCGGCATCTTCCCGAGCAGGTAGTAGTCGAACACCTGGCGCGCGATCGGCGCAGCCGCCATCGCCCCCCAGCCGGCGTTCTCGACCAGCAGCGCGAGCGCGATCCTCGGCTTGGCGTCGGGGTCGGCCGGCGCGAACGCGATGAACAGCGCATGGTCGCGATGGCGCTCGTCGATCTTGTTCTCGTTGTACTTCTCGTTCTGCGCGATGCCGACCACCTGCGCGGTGCCGGTCTTGCCCGCGGCGTGGTACGGAGCGCCGGCGAACGCCGCCCGTCCGGTTCCGTTGATGTTCACGTCCACCATCGCGTCGCGAATGAATTGCAGGTTGCGGGGACTGAGCCGGATGCGCCCGCTTTCGGACGGAACGGTCAGCCGCAGATCGCCGTTGCGGGGATCCTCGATCGCCCGCACCACATGCGGCTTCATCACGACGCCGCCGTTGGCGAGCGTGGCCGTGGCGTGCGCCAGCTGCAGCAGCGTGAAGCTGTTGTAGCCCTGGCCGATGCCGATCGAAATGGTTTCACCGCCGTACCATTTCTGGTGGAAGCGCCGCTCCTTCCACTCGGACGACGGCAGCACACCGGCCAGCTCCCCTTCCAGGTCGATCCCGGTGAGCTGCCCGAAGCCGAACGGCTGCATGAAATCGTGGATCGCGTCGACGCCCAGATCGTTGGCCAGCACGTAGTAGTACACGTCGCTCGACACCACGATCGACCGGTGCAGATCGACGTTGCCGTAGCCGCCCTTCGGGGCGCGGCCTTCGCGGAACTCGTGGCCCGCGTACCAGAAGTAGCCGGGATCGTAGGTGACGCTGTCGGGCCGGCGCTTGCCCAGCTCGAGGGCCGCCAGCGCCAGGAACGGCTTGTAGGTCGACCCGATCGGGTAGGTGCCGCGCAGCGCCCGGTTCAGCAGCGGCTTGTCCGGCGAATTGTTCAGGCCGTCCCAGCTGAGCGGATCGATCCCGTCGACGAACAGGTTCGGATCGAACGTCGGCTTGGAGACGAAGGCCAGCACGTCCCCGGTGTCGGGCTCGATCGCGATCAGCGCGCCGCGCCGATCGCCGAATGCCTTCTCGACCAGCTGCTGCAGCTTGATGTCGATCGACAGGACCAGGTTTTGGCCGGGTTCCGAGGCCGAGCGCGATAGCGTGCGCACCGGGTGTCCGCCGGCCGTGATCTCGACCTGTTCGAAGCCGGTGGTGCCGTGCAGATACTCCTCGTAGCTGGATTCGACGCCGACCTTGCCGATGTACTCGGTCCCGTTGTAATCGTTCGGGTTGGAGAACTGGTCGATGCGCTGCTCGTCGCTGGTGCTGACCCGGCCGATATAGCCCAGCACGTGCGCCGCGGTTTCGCCCAGCGGGTACTGGCGGAACAGACGCGCGCGCAACTCCACGCCGGGAAAGCGGTACCGCTGGGCCGCAAAGCGGGCCACCTCCTCGTCGGTCAGACGGGTGCGGATCGGCACCGAGTCGAGCCGCTTGTAGTCCTCGATCAGTTTGTAAAAGCGGCGCCGGTCGCGCGGCTCGACCGGGATCACTCTGGACAGCTCGTCGATCGTCGTTTCGACGTTCCTGACCTGGTCCATCGCGATTTCGAGCGTGTAGGCCGAGTAGTTCTTCGCGATGATCGCGCCGTTGCGGTCCTTGATCAGGCCGCGGTTGGCGGTCACAGGAACCAGCGCGATCCGGTTCTGTTCGGCCTGCGCGTAAAAGTCCGCGTGCCGGATCACCTGGAGCCAGGTGAAGCGCAGCAGCAGCAGCAAAAAACCGCCCACCACGACGGTCGAGGCGACCAGCAACCGCGTTCGAAAGTAAAAGACCTCTCGCTCAGGATTGCGCAGTAGTTTCATAGATGGCGCTTACAGCCTGACCGAAAACCCTCATGCCCCGCCTACAGCTTCGCATCGTTCGATGCTGGCAACACCAAGCCCTTATCCGTTCAGCTGATCGCGCGCGCCAGCGCGAACGCGGCGGCGGCCGCAAATCCGCCGATGCTGGCCGTCTGCAGCGCCGACTTCAGGGGTACGGCGCCGGTGAACCGGCCCTTGACGTATCCGAACACGGCCAGCGCGACCAGCGTAACCCCGATCGACCACGGCAGTGCCAGCGCCGCCGAGCCGATCGCCATGTAAGGCGCCAACGGGACCAGCCCGCCCAGAATATAGCTGCAACCGATCGTCAGCGCGGAACGACCCGCCCGTTTGGGGTCGGGTTTTTGCAGACCCAGTTCAAAGCGCATCATGAAGTCGCGCCAGGCGAGCGGATTAGCTCGCAAACCTTCGATCACGCCACCATAGTGCCGTTCGGTCAGGCCATACTGCCTAAATACCTCGGCAATCTCCTCGACTTCCGCCTGCGGCTTTTCCAGGATCTCCTGCTCCTCGCGCACCAGCTCCGAGGCGTAGTGCTCCACGTCACCCTGGGCGGCCAGGTAGCCGCCCAGGCCCATCGCAATGGAGCCGGCCACGATCTCGGCGGCCCCGGCCGTGACCACAACCCCCGATCCGGCCACGGCGCCGCTGATGCCTGCGGCCAACGCGAACGGCACGGTCAGGCCATCGGCCATGCCGATCACGATGTCGCGCAACAGGTCACTGGATTCGAAATGCGTTTCGCGGTGCAGATAAGTGCTCAAGGCGGTCTCCTCCGAACGCCTCACACGGGCGCGGGTATCTTACGGGTCATTCGCAAGGAGGTTCCATGGACCCACTGGACACCCGTTTTGCAGACTGCCTGCACTATGCAACGCACCGGCGCCGCACGGGCGAACCATTCGAGACGGCCATCTTCAACACGACGATCTACGCGCTGCCAGGCGAACCCCAGGGCGCCTACCAGTATGCCCGCTGGGCCAATCCGACCTGGACCGCGCTGGAGGAGGTGCTGAGCCTGCTGGAGGACGCCGAGACGCTGATCTTTCCGTCGGGAATGGCCGCGGTTGCCTCGGTGCTGTACAGCCAGCTTCGGCCGGGCGACCAGGTACTGCTGCCCTCGGACGGCTACTACACGGTCCGGACCGCGGCCGAGAAATTCCTGGCGCCGTTCGGCGTGCGGCTGCGCACCTGTCCGACTGCGGCCGTGGAGCGAGAACCTCTGGACGGCTTGAAGATCGTGTGGGTCGAGACGCCGTCGAACCCGGGCCTGGACCTGGCGGATCTGCGCGCGGTGGCGCAGCGCGCCCACGCGGCCGGCGCGTTGCTGGTGGTGGACAACACGACGATGACGCCGATCGGCCAGCGCCCGCTGGAGCTGGGCGCCGACGTGGTGGTGTCATCCGACACCAAGGGCGTCAACGGCCACTCGGACGCGCTGTTCGGGCACGTGGCGTCGCGCAACGCCGAGGTGATGGCCGGCGTGCGCGACTGGCGCCGCATCTGCGGAGCGATCCCGGGAGCGTTCGAGACCTGGCTGGTGCAGCGCGGCCTGGACACGCTGGAGCTGCGTTTCTCCAGGATGTGCGACAACGCCCAGCAGCTGGCCGAGCGGCTGATACAGCATCCGAAAGTTCGCGCCGTGCGCTACCCGGGCCTCACCTCGCACCCGGCTCACGCGCTGGCGCGCAGCCAGATGCGCGGTTTCGGCGCGCTGATCGGGATCACGCTGGCAGACGCCGGTGCGGCCGAACGGTTCATCGATGGCTGCCGCTACGTGCGCTCGGCCACCAGTTTCGGCGGCGTACATTCCTCGGCCGAGCGGCGCGCACGCTGGGGCGAGGCGGTCGCAGACGGCTACGTGCGCTTCTCGGTCGGTTGCGAGCCGCCCGGGACGCTCTGGCGGGACGTGGAGCGGGCGCTGGAGGCGGTGGGGTCATAGGTTTTCGTAACACGAAATTGGATAGCCGCGGCGGAGGCACCGAATGGCAAAGCCGACTGTGCTGGCCGTTTGTCTCGCAATGCTCCTGGCAGCGGCGGGGCTTGCGCGGGCCGAGCCCATCGTTCTGCGGGCGGACCGTGTCTTTACGTCCGAGGATCGGCAGGCTCATGCGGGTTGGGTGGTCGTCGTCGACGCAGACCGGATCCTGCAAGCCGGTCCGGCGGGCGCGACCCGGGTGCCGCCCCAGGCGCGCGTCGTGGACCTGCGGGGAGCGACCCTGCTACCCGGGCTCATCGATGCGCACTCGCATCTGTTCCTGCACCCATATAACGAGGCACTTTGGGACGATCAGGTCCTGAAGGAATCGACCGCCTACCGGATCCTGCGCGCCGCAAATCACGCGCGCGACACGCTGCTGGCGGGCTTCACTTCGCTGCGCGACCTGGGCACCGAGGGCGCAGGCGCGTCGGACGTGGCGCTGAAGGAAGCGATCAACGATGGAATCGTGCCGGGCCCGCGCTTGTGGGTGGTCACTCGCGCCATCGTGGCGGCGGGTGCGTACGGACCGGCCCGGCGCGACTACAACGGCGACCGGCAACTGCCGCAGGGCGCGCAGGAGGCCTCCGGTGTCGAGGATGTGGTGCGGGCCGTGCGCGAGCAGGCAGCGGACGGGGCGGATTGGATCAAGGTCTACGCGGATTACCGCGTCGGGCCGGCCGGCGCCACGCGACCGACATTTTCCGTTGAGGAGTTGAAGGCTCTGGTCGACACGGCGCATGACCTCGGGCGGCCGGTGGCGGCCCACGCGATGTCGGATGAGGGCATGCGCAGGGCGGTCACCGCAGGTGTCGATTCGATCGAACACGGCTACGGTGGAACCGAGGCGACGTTCCGCCTGATGGCGGAAAAGGGGGTGGCTTATCTGCCAACGCTAACCGCCGCGGAAGCGTACGGCGAGTACTTCCACAAGTACCACACGGGCGACCCTCCCACACCCGAGATGGCCGACGTCGCGCGCGCGTTCCGACTGGCGCTCAAAGCCGGGGTGCAGATCGGCAACGGATCCGACGTGGGCGTGTTCCGGCATGGGGACAACGCGCGCGAATTGGAGTGGATGGTCCGCGTCGGCATGGAACCGGCCGACGCGCTGCATGCGGCAACCGCGGTGAACGCGAAGATACTGCGCCAGGCCGATCAGATCGGACGGATCCGGCCCGGCCTGCTGGCAGACCTGGTGGCGGTGCAGGGCGATCCCACCGTCGACATATCGGCGGTGCGGCGGGTCGTGATGGTGATGAAGGGCGGCGTTGTCGTCGTGAAACCGGTCCAGCCAGCGGTTCCGTGACGATATCCTTACCCGGGAAAGACAATCCCGGGTAAGCGGCCGCTACCGGCCATGGACCGGGACCATCAATCGTCCTCGTCGCGTTCCAGGCGAATCACACTGTCCGAAGGTGCCTCGCAACCGGCGTCATCGAAGGCCAGGTCGCCCGCCGGATTGGGCGCGCCAGTGGGCCGCAGGCCGCGGAAATCGAACAGGGCCGAGTCCATCAGGTGCGAAGGAACCACCCGCGCCAGCGCGTTGAAGATCGTCTGCGCGCGCCCCGGATAGCGGCGCTCCCACTCATTGAGCATTTCGCGCATCTGCCTGCGCTGCAGATGTTCCTGCGATCCGCACAGGTCGCACGGGATGATCGGAAAGCCGCGCAGCTGCGCGTAGTGCGCCAGATCGGCCTCCTTCACGTAGGCGAGCGGGCGGATCACCACGTGGCGGCCGTCGTCCGACACCAGCTTGGGCGACATCGCCTTCAGCCGGCCGCCGTAGAACAGGTTCAAAAAGAAGGTCGCCAGGATGTCGTCCCGGTGATGGCCGAGCGCGATCTTGGTCGCGCCCAACTCGTCGGCGACCCGGTACAGGATTCCGCGCCGAAGGCGCGAGCACAGCGAGCAGGCGGTCGCGCCTTCGGGGATCAGGCGCCGGACGACCGAATAGGTGTCCTGGGTTTCGATGTGGAACGGCACGCCCAGGCGCCCCAGGTAATCGGGCAGCACATCGGCCGGGAACCCCGGCTGCTTCTGGTCCAGGTTCACCGCGATCAGGTCGAAGCGGATCCGCGCGCGGCCCCGGATCGTCATCAGCAGGTCGAGCAGCCCGTGGCTGTCCTTGCCTCCGGACAGGCACACCATCACCCGGTCGCCGTCGGCGATCATCGCGTAGTCGGCGAGCGCCTGGCCCGTGATCCGCAGCAGCCGCTTCTCGAGCTTGTGCCCTTCGCGCGCAAGCCGCAGCGCGCCTTCACGATCCCGGGCTTCGAACGTCGCAGCACTCATCCTGGATCCTTGAATCGGAGCACCTCGATCCCGACGCCCGCCACGTCGTCGTACACGTCGGGCTTTTCGGTGCAGACCCGCACGGCGACGACCCCCGGATGCGCCAGCAGCGCTCCCGCGAGGTCTTCGATCAGTGTTTCCTGCAGGTTCACGTGGCCGCGCGCGAGCCGGCTGCGAATCGTCGCGCGCATGAAATCGTAATCGACCACCTCCTCCACCCGGTCGTGGCGCGGAGTCGATGCGGACAGGGCCACGAACAGATCCACGTTGATGATCAGCCGCTGGGCCCCGGCCCGCTCGCTGTCGTATACGCCGATGTTGGCCTCGAATACGGCGTCGCGAAGGTAGATCCGGCGGCACTGGGCCAGCCGCGGATCGAGCAGCCAGCCGCTCATCGACGCGACCCGCGCAGGAACATCACGTCGCGCTCGCTCGGAACCAGGTGCTGGCCGCCGTCGACCAGCAGCGTGGTCCCGGTCACCGCGCGGGCGCGTGCCAGGTAAACGACCGCCTGCCCGATGTCCTCGGGCGAGCTGCCGTAGCCCAGCGGCGTGAGCCGGGACACCCGGTCGAAATTGTGACGGCTCTGACCGGGCGCCGGCAATGTGATCCCGGGCGCCAGCCCCACCACCCGCAGTTTCGGCGCCAGCGCCCGCGCCAGCAATCCGGTGGCCGAACACAACGCGGCCTTCGACAGCGTGTACGACAGAAAGTCCGGATTCGGATTCCACAGCTTCTGGTCCAGCAGGTTGATCACGACGCCCTGACCGCCTTCGGCGATGCGCGCGTGCAACTGGCGCGCCAGCAGCACCGGCGCGGCCACGTTCACGTGGATGTGGCGTGCCAGCCGCGCCGGCTCGAAATCGCTCGCCTCGTCCGGCTCGAACATCGATGCGCTGTTCACCACGCAGGTGACCTCGCCCAGCTCGCCGGCGCATTGCTCCAGCATCGAGCGCACGCCACTGGCGACCGCCAGGTCGCGCTTGACCGTGCAGGCGCGTCGACCGCTCCTGCGGATGTCGGCGACGGTGGCCAGCGCGGCGGCCCTGGAATGGCCGTAATGCACCGCGACGTCGTACCCGTCGCGCGCCAGCGCAAGGGCGATCTCGCGCCCGATCCGGTGCGCGGCCCCCGTGACGAGAGCCACCGGCGGACCCAGCGCGCTTCGGCTATGGCGTCGCTTCGTGAGCATCGACGCGGGCAGTGTACCGTTACCGGCATGAGCGAAACTGCCCGCCGGCTGGAGCCGGCTGAACGGCAACTGGCGCCGGCTGAAGCCGACGCGACCGCGCAAAGCCAACGGCTGGTAAGCCGCATCGCCGAGGAAATCGACGCCGCGGGCGGGTGGATCCCGTTCGACCGTTTCATGCAGCGGGCGCTGTACGAACCGGGGCTGGGTTACTACGCAGCCAAGCCATCCAAGATCGGCCCCCTCGGCGACTTCGTCACGGCACCGGAAATCTCGCCGCTGTTCGCGCGCGCGCTGGCCGCGCAGGTCGCGCAGGCGTTCGAGCATCTGCCGCGGCGGCTGCTCGAATTCGGCGCGGGCAGCGGCGCGCTGGCCGCCGAGTTGACGGCCCAGCTGGAACGCCTCGGCGCTCCACCGGAGAGCTACGGCATCGTCGAAGTGTCGGCCGACCTGAAGGGGGTGCAACGGGCCCGGTTGGGCGAGCGGATGAGCGACACGAGGGTCCAATGGCTGGATGCGCCGCCTGAAGCGTTCGAAGGCGTGATCATCGCCAACGAAGTGCTCGACGTGATGCCGGTGAAGGTGTTCGTCAAGCGCGGCGGCTCGACGCTGGAGCGCGGGATCGTCGCGCAGCAGGGGCGGCTGCAGATGACCGAGCGGCCGGCGGGCAGCGGGCTGTGCGAGGCGGTCGCGCACATCGAGGCTGCCGTCGGTCCGCTGCCGGACGGCTACGCATCCGAGGTCGGCCTGGTGGCGCAGGCCTGGACCGCGACGCTGGGCCAGTGGCTGCGCCGAGGGGTGGCGCTGCTGGTCGATTACGGATTTCCGCGCCACGAGTATTACCACCCACAGCGCGCGATGGGCACACTGATGTGTCATTTCCGGCATCGGGCGCATGACGACCCGCTCTGGTTGCCGGGACTGAACGACATCACGGCGCACGTCGACTTCACGGCGATCGCGCAGGCCGCCCGCAGCGCCGCCCTCGAGGTGCTTGGCTACACGTCGCAGGCGCGCTTCCTGCTCGATTGCGGCCTGCTGGAGCTGATGCGCGAGGCGCCGGGCAGCGCCGCGGCTAACACGGCCGCGCTGCGGCTTCTATCGGAAGCCGAGATGGGGGAACTGCTGAAGGTCGTGGCGGTCGGGCGCGGAGTGCCGGGGCCGTTGCGCGGCTTTGCGAGCGGCGATCGTACGCACCGCCTCGGGTGATCGGAGCTCAGGACGCTGCGCATGCTTTAGTCGGCTGGGAAGCGGCTGAAAGTGCTTGCGTCGGTGGGAGGGGAATCCGAGGACGCTCGTTCAGGAAAGCCTTACCCTAGCCGTCTTTCGAATATCCCCAAGCCAGGAGAATTCCATGCTCAAGTACGCATTGTTCGCCCGCCTCGAAGCCAAGCCGGGCAAGGAAGGCGACGTGGCAAAGTTTCTTCAAACCGGATTGGAACTCGCCACCAGGGAGGCCGGAACACCGGTCTGGTTCGCCTTGAAACTGGGGCCCACCACGTTCGGGATATTCGATGCATTTGCCGACGAAGCAGGCCGGCAGGCTCATTTGACCGGCCCCATCGCGCAAGCGCTGATGGCGCAGGCTCCCACCTTGTTTTCGAAACCTCCCTCGATCGAGCGGCTCGACGTGCTGGGCGCCAAGATTCCGGCGTGAGCCGCTCCGGGGCGATGCAAGGCGCGTTGCGATGACCGTTTCGATCGTTCAGCTGGGCTCGCCGCGGGCGCCGGACGAAGGTCTTCGGATCGGAACGGTCAGACGGCCTCCGCGTGGGGTGCCCAAGGCGGATTACGCCGCTCGGGATTTCTACGACGTCTGGTTGCCTGCCCTGTCGCCGAGCGCGAATCTGGTCGCGCAAGGCAAGTCGGCGGTCGATTCCGCGTCGTGGCGGGGCTTCCGGCGCAAGTTCAGGACCGAGATGAACCAGCCCGACGCCGCAAGGATTCTCGATCTGCTGGCGGCGCTGTCGCACCGGGCGAATCTTGCGGTGGGTTGCTATTGCGAGGACGAAGCCCGCTGCCACCGCGGTGTGCTCAGGGAGCTGCTGGTCGAGCGGGGTGCAAGGGTCGCCTAGTTCGCGCGTCTACGAGGGGTGACAGTTGTCACCCGAGAGGGTATTCTCCGTCTTCATGAAGACCGTGACGATCCGCGATTTCCGTACGCGACCCAGGCAGGTTCGCGAGGCTCTGAAGCGCGAGCGTGAGGCCGTGCTCACTGCCAACGGACGCCCCGTCGCGGTCATGATCCCCGTCGATGCGGGATCGATCGATCAGACGATCGAAACGCTGCGCCGCGCACGCGCCCTCGAAGCGATTCGGGCGATCCGGTCGGATGCCCAGCAGCGTGGCATGGGCCGGATGTCGGCCAAGGCCATCGACGCGGTCATTGCGAAGACCCGCAAGGCGCGATCCCGCCGCGCCGCGGGATGAGGGTCGTCCTCGACACCAACATCCTGGTCAGCGGGCTGCTTTCAGCCGTCGGGCCCCCCGGTTGGATCGTCGAAGCCGTGCTCGCCGGCGACCTGGAAATCGCCTTCGACGGAGCGATCCGGCAGGAGTACGAGGAGGTTCTGCGCCGCTCGGAGTTCGGATTTGCGCCTGCGCGGGTCGACGATGTACTGACGGCGCTTGATCAGTTCGGCCTCAACGTCGCGGCTGCGCCGCCATGGCCCGCCCCCCTGCCCGACCGCGACGACGAGTCTTTGCTGGCGGTTGCCCTGGCGAGCTCGAGCGTGTTGGTGACTGGAAACCTTCGTCACTTCCCATTGCGGGCAAGAGGAGGTGTCACCGTGCTCAGCCCCCGCGAGTTCGTCGACCGGCTGAGACTGAGCAAGCGATAGGCCGGCCGCGCACCGCCGACGATCAGCAACAGTTCGGTCATCGCGCGGACTCCTTCGCGTGGCTCAACGAATCGACCCGCACGCCGAGCAGACGGATGCGGCGATCCAGCTCGACCCGCTTCAGGCAGGTGCCTGCCGCCAGCCGGATCGCGCGCGCGTCGTCGGTCGGGGCATCGAGCGTGCGCGCGCGCGTGACCGTGCGGAAATCCTCGAAGCGCAGCTTCAGCCCCACCGTGCGGCCCACATAGTGCTTGCGCCGTAGATCGGCGCCGACCTGCGCGCACAGCTCGGTGAAGATGCGACCGAGCGCGGCGCGGTCGCGCACCGGGTGCAGGTCGCGGTCGAACGTGGTCTCGCGGCTGATCGACTTGGGCTCGCTGACCACCTGAACTTCGCTCGCATCGCTGCCGTGCGAGGCCTCGTGGAGCCAGCGACCGTGGCTGGCACCGAAATTGGCCGCCAGCCAGGCCGGGTCCGCGTGCGCCAGATCCCCGATGGTCCGGATCCCGAGCAGCTCCAGGCGCACATTGGCCTTCGGTCCGACGCCGTTGAGGCGCCGCACCGCTAGGGGCCAGATTCGCGAGGCGATGTCCGCCTCGGTGACCACGGTCAGCCCGTCCGGCTTGTCGAGCTCGGACGCCAGCTTGGCCAGCAGCTTGTTCGGCGCCAGACCGATCGAGCAGGTCAGTCCCGTCGCGGACCGCACCGCGTGCTTCAATTCCGCAGCCACTTCGCGCGCGCACCACCAGGCGTCCTCGATCGATTCGATCCGGGGAACGACCTCCTCGGTCAGATCCAGGTAGATCTCGTCGATGCCCCGATCCTCCACCCGGGGAGCGACTGCCCTGGCGGCTGCCTTGAACAGCCTCGAGTAGCGCCGGTACTGATCGAAGTCGGCCGGCAGCAGCACCGCATCGGGCGCCAGGTGCGCGGCCTTCATCAGCCCCATCGCCGAATGCACGCCGAGCTCACGCGCCTCGTAGGTTGCGGTGGTGGCGACGCCACGCCCGCTGTAGTCGCGCAGCCGCGCGAAGCGGCGCTGCGACTGGCCGGTGGCTGGATCGATCACGGTGACCGGTTGATGGGCGTGCCAACCGCCCACGACGACCGGCAGTCCGTGCAACTCGGGGTAGCGCAGCAGCTCGACCGACGCGAAGAACGCGTCCATGTCGAGGTGGGCGATAATTCGCGGTGCACTCGCAGTCATGGGGTGCCTGAAACCACTCGACGAGTTTACGTGCGCAAATTCCTCCGAGGCCCATTCCGATGAGCGATTTCAACAGCCAGCATAATCGAGCGGTCTGGTTCGACATCCCCACGATCGACCTGGAACGCGCGGCCTCGTTCTATCGCGCCGTGCTCGGGATCCAGATGCACCGTGAGCAGTTCCAGGACAGCGCCTTTTACGTGCTCGACCATGCCGGCGGCAACGGCGGCTGTCTCGTCACCAGCCCGCCGGAAGTCGGCGCGGGCGGAGTTCTGGTGTACCTGAACGTGGACGGCCGGATCCGCGAGGCGGTCAAACAGGCCGGGCAGCGCGGCGGGAAAATTCTCGAGCCGATCCATCCGATCGGCCCGCATGGCTTCCGCGCGATCGTGCTGGATTGCGAGGGCAACCGGGTCGCGCTGCATTCTCAGCGCGACACCTGATATCAGAGACGACTGAGCTGCGCCAGGCGCGCCTCGCGCAGCGCGCGCGCGATCGCCACCGGATCGTCTTCGTGCCGCGCGGCGATGGCTCCGGCATCGATCCGTCGCACTGCGGCCAGCGCCGAGCGCCAGGCGTCTGCGGGCGAGCCGGTCAGCGTCTCGAAGGCGGCCAGCAGCAACTCGAACCGCTCCGGGCGCCGCATTGCGTCAGCCCGCTCCAGCACCTGCAGGCGTTCCAGCGCGGTGGCGGCGCGTTCCAGACCTGGGCGTAGCTCGATCAGCAGGCGCGCCAGTTGCACGCTGTCCTGGTCCGCGCGCAACCGGCTCAACAGTTGATCCAGCGCCTCGGTCGAAGGCAGACCGCTCGCCAGGATCGCAAACCGTGCCGCCAGCGGCAGCCCCCGATCAGCCGCGCGGTCCAGCGCGGCGAGCACGTCGGGGCCAGCGGCAAGCTGCGGCGCCCAGCGCTGCGGCAGCCCGCACTGGTAGAGCACCTCGATCATCCGGGACGGACGCGCTTCCAGCAGCCCGCGCGCCAGCTCCTGCCAGGCCCGCTCGGGCACCAGCGCGTCGGCCTCGCCCTGTTGCACGATGCGGCGCGCCAGCTCCAGCGTTTCGGGAGCGATGCCGAAGTCGGAAAAACGGGCCGCGAATCGAGCCAGCCGCAGGATCCGGACCGGATCCTCGACGAATGCCGGTCCCACGTGCCGCAGCACGCGCGCCCGCAGGTCGCTCTGCCCGCCGAACGGGTCGATCAGTCGACCCTCGTGATCGAGCGCCATCGCGTTGATCGTCAGATCGCGGCGGCCCAGGTCCTGCTCGAGCGTCACATCGGGGGCGGCGTGCACGACGAAACCGCGATAGCCCGGAGCCGACTTGCGCTCGGTTCGGGCCAGCGCGTACTCCTCGTGGGTCTGCGGATGAAGAAACACCGGGAAGTCCCGGCCGACGGGTCGGAAGCCGAGCGCAAGCATCTCATCCGGTGTGCCGCCGACGACCACCCAATCGCGATCGCCCTCGCCGTGCGGCCGCCCCAGCAGCTGGTCGCGCACCCAACCGCCGACCGTGTAGACCTGCATCAGCGGCGCGCGCGAGCGCGATAGCCGCTGAAACGCGTGCGTGGGTGCAGCCCGGCCAGATACAGCACCGCTTCGGGCTCCATCGGCGTGGGACGGATGCCCAACTCCGGTGCGGGCCAGTACGGCTGCCGCGACGCGACACTGTCGATCTTCAGCGAATCGAGGTTGTCGCGCGACATCACCGGCCCGCCCGGCAGGTGTTCGAACACCCAGGCCATCAGTTTCGCCAGCAGATCCGGCAGACCCAGCACGGGGCGCGGATGGCCGCTTGCGCGCGCCGCAAACTTGACCAGCTCGCGCAGCGTGTAGATGCGTGGGCCGCATAGCTCGTAGGTGCGCCCATACGTTTCGACGCTGTCGAGCGCATTGACGATGGCCGACGCGACGTCGGCAACCCAGACCGGCTGAAAGCGGGTGCCGGCCCGGCCGACCGCCAGCACCGGAAGCCAGCGGGCCATGTGCGCGAACAGATTCAGGAACCGGTCCTCGCGCCCGAACACGACCGACGGCCGCAATACGGTCGTCTCGACCAGCGACGAGGCCTGCGCGGCGCGCTCGCCGTCGCCCTTGCTGCGCAGGTACATCGAAGGTCCCTTCGGATCGGCCCCGAGCGCGCTCATATGCAGCAGACGCCGTACACCGTAGCGCTCGCAAGCGGCCACGATCCGGCGCGGAAGCTCGACGTGGGCCTGCAGGAACTGCGAGCCGTACGAAGCGCTCGCGGCCGGTGGATAGTTGCCGTGCAGGATCCCGACCAGGTTGATCACGGCATCGCAGTCGGCCACCAGGCGGCCGAGGGTGACCGGGTCGTGTACGTCCGCCTCGATCACTTCCGCCGTCGGCAGCAAGATCAATTCCTTGATCCGGTCGCGACGCCGCGTCGGAATCACCACGCTCGCCACGCGCGCAACCAGCCGGTCGACCACGTAGTGACCGATGAATCCGCCGCCGCCCAGCACCAGGATCCGTTGATGTTTCATGGCTGTCGAAGTCCGATCGATGGGCGGGGGCCAGGCACGTGTGATTCTAAGCGCGCCGCGATGCGCGCGCCGCGCCGGCTCAGGGCAGGTCGGTGTCGGCCGGCATGTTGGACGACACCGGTCTGAGCAGCGACTTCAGGTCCACGCCCGTGCGGCCTTCCAGAGCGGCGTAGATCATCGTGTTGAGCAGCACTCTTTGCACGTAATTGCGCGTTTCGTTCAGAGGGATCGTTTCGACGAAAACGGCGCCATCCATCGGCGCCTTCAGCGTGGCGCGCCACTGTCGCAGGCGGCGCGGGCCCGCGTTGTAGGCGGCCGAAGCGAGCAGCGCCTCTCCGCCCTGATCGTCGTACACCAGCTTCAGATAGGTCGCACCGAGACGCAGATTGACGTCGGCCTCGTTGATCCGGGACGGCTGATAGTCCTGCAAGCCGATGCGCCGCGCGACGTAGCCCGCCGTTCGCGGCAGCAACTGCATCAGGCCCTGGGCCCCCGATCCGGATCGCGCGTCCTCCACGAAGCGCGACTCCTGGCGGATCAGCCCGTAGATCCAGGACTGGTCGATCCCGAGCGACTGCGCGAGCTCGGACAGGGTGCGCCGGTACGGCGTCGGAAAACGCTGCTGCAAATCGACCTCGCTGCGCGCGCGGTCGGAGGTCGCGATCATCCGGTCCAGCACGCCTTGACGGCGCGCGTATTCAGCGGCGGCGCGCAGCTCGTGGTCGTTCATTCCGCGCAGCTGCCAGCTCCACTCGTGATTGCCCTCTTCGCGCAGACCGAGCCGGTACAACTTCAAGGCCCGGACGAATCCGGGGCGGGCCTCCATCGCGGCAATTTCTTCCTCGCCGATCGGTGGCGGTGCCGCGGGCAGCTCGAGCGGTCGCCCGATCTCCTCGGCGGCCAGCCGGGGATAGAAGCCGAACGCGCCGGCGATCGATTCGAAGCGCTGCCGAGCGCCCGCGATGTCGCCGCGCGCCATCCGCGCGCGCCCATCCCAGTAAGTCCAGACCGCTTCGTGCTGCTGGTCGGCCGTCATCCGGGCCAGCGCGTTGCCCAGCTCGGACCAGTCGGGTCCGCCGGGCGCGTGCAGCGCGGCGCGGGCCTGCCATTCGAGTGTCTCGCCCGAGCGGGAAAAGCCCGCCTCGGGGGCAAGCTCGGGTCCGGCCCGCCGGAACCACTCTTGCGCCTGCGGCAGCAGCTTCATCGTCGCGATTTCGCCCAGGCGGCCCCACAGCACGCCTCGCTGATGCGGCGTCAGGGCCGGGTCGAGCCGTTCAGCCAGCTCGCCCGCGCGCGGCGGATTCTCGCGCGCCAGCAGCGTGATCGCGATCAAGGCGATCTCACGATGGGCCGAACCCAGATCGCGTTCGCGCGCGGCCAGCCAATCGCCCGGATGGTCGAGCGCCTGTCGCACCTGCGCCAGCGTCGATTCGTCCAGCCGGGCCAGGCTCGAGCGCGCGGCGGCGATCTGGCCGCGGCCGATCAGCGCGCGCAGGCGCTCCCAGATCGACAGGCGGCCGTCGTCGATCAGCCGTTCGGCCAGCGCCGTGCAACCGTCGCCGCCGGGGTCGGCGGTGGAGCTGAGCTGGCGACGCGCCTCGCGCGCCAGCTCGTCGCGGCGTCCCCCCGCCTCCAGCGCGTAGCCGGTCAGCGTCGCATAGCAGCGGATCTGCAGGTCATCGCGATTCCAGATCTGCTCGCGCAGTTGCCCCTGGAACGTCGCGTAGTCGCCGCGCGCACCCAGCGCGAGCAGCCAGTCGGCACGCAGACGGTCGGCGAGATAGGTTCCCGGATAGCGCTCGAAGAATGCGCGCACCGCGGCGGCATCGTCTTCGCCGGTGCGCGCCTGCAGCGAAACTTTCCAGTACTCGTAGTACGTCTCGAGCAGGTGGCCGGCGATGCGCGGCGCCAGCGACACCAGCAGATCGCGATCGCCGTTGCGGGCTGCCTCGCGTGCCTCCAGCAGCGCTTCGTCGGACGGAACCGACGGCGCAGCCGAAGACGCTTCGGCCGGTGCCTGATCGCGGCCAGACGGCTGCGCGTCAGCGCGGCACGCAACACCCAGCGCGATCGCCACCGTGATTAAACTAGCCACCCACTGCATACACGGTACTGCCATCGTTCACTGTGGCTGTCAGGCTAGCACAGCCGCAGCCGCCGACAATGATCGAAATGAAGGCAAGCCCGCCCGAATCGGGGCCGCCAGCGGCCCGTCCGAAGCGCTACGTGGACCCGCTGCGCGCGCAGTGGCGTCGCGAACTGCGCGCGGCGCGCGACGCGCTGGCCGATCGAACGCAGCGCGAGACGCAGCTTCTGGCGCGGGTCGAACAATGGCTCCAGAGCGTCGATGTGAGCCGGCTGGGCTTCTTCTGGCCGACACGGGCCGAGCCCGACTTGTCGGCTCTGGTGGGGCGGTGGCTGCAGGCGCACCCGTCGCGCATCGCGGCGCTGCCGGTGATCGACGGCGAGCTGCTGCGTTTTGCCCCGTGGTCGCCCGGCACCGCGCTGGTGTCGGGTCCGTTCGACGTCCAGATTCCCGATACGGAGCAACGGATCGATCCGCAATTGCTGTTGATCCCGTGCGTGGGCATCGATCGCCTGCGTTACCGGCTGGGCTATGGCGGCGGCTACTACGACCGCACGCTGGCGGCGATGTCACCGCGCCCGATCACGGTCGGCGTCGGTTTCGATTGCGCAAGAATCGAAACGATCGATCCGAAGCCGCACGATCTGAGGCTGGATGTGGCGATGACGGAGTCAGGCGCCTGGTAGCAACGTCAGGCCTGGCGCGCCGGCGTGCGTTTGAACTCCTCGAGCAGCCAGTTGCGCAACTCGATCGCAAATTCGAACCAGCGCATCCACGAGCTCAGCACATCGCCCGGTATATCGTCCTCGATCTCGATCAGCGGCAGTTTCAACAGGTCTGCGGGCGACTGCAGCCGCCCGCCGTACCGGTTCAGCAGCTCGGCGCTCAGTGCCGGGGTGACGTCCTCCACCAGCAGCGCGACCGCGCCGGGCGGCGCATCCTGCGGCGGGCACCGCCGCAGCGCGATGTCGATGCCCTCGGCCTCCAGGTCGACGCGCCTGCCCTGCGCGTCGATCCGGATCTCGACGCCGGGGTGGGCGCGCTGGAAGGCCGCCAGCCGCGGCACCAGCCACAGCGACGCGAACGACGGATAGGTGGTGACCACCACACGCGGCGATGCGGTCTGGCCCCGGATGTCGTCGACCGTCCGGTCCACCACGCTCAGGGCCTGCCGGGTGCTGCGTGCGAGCCGCTCTCCGGCAGGGGTCAGCAGCAGTTCGCGGGTCTTACGAACGAACAGGCGGTACCCGAGATCGGTTTCAAGGGCCGCCACCTGCCGGCTGACGGCCGACTGGGTCAGGTGCAACTCGGCGGCCGCGTGGGTGAAGGACAGGTGGCGTGCCGCCGACTCGAAGCCGCGCAATGCGGCCAGTCCGATCGGACGCTTGCGCGCCGGCCGGCGCGATCCGGCCGGTGCGCCCGCGTCTTTACCCGATGCTGTCGCGGCGCGCGCCATGGATGCGGATTGTGCATGGATAAGTCCCGTGTGGGAATCCCTACCCGATCGCAACCAGCGCCAGCGAGCCCGCCATCAGCAGCGATACGGGCGCGAACAGCGCGGCCACGAACAGCAGGTCGTCGAGAGAGTGGAAAGTGCGCAGCGTGTTCATAAAAACCTCCGTTTAGAAGCAGCGACGCCAGATTGCGCGCGGCGGAGGCTCGCGACAAGCGAAATGATCGAATCGCATGCATGCACTTCACGCATGCATAACTCTCTCGGTCAGGCGCCAGGCCGGGATTGCAGCGCCCAGGTCGCGCTCCGGGTCTCGTTCGGCCCCGATCGAGCGCAGCATGCGAGCGCGCCGTCGCTCGTGGGCGGGTCGATGGCCGGGTTCTGAAGCTGCGCGGCGCGTCAGCCGACTGCGGTGCGCTTTTTCTTTTCCGGATCGTCGAACGGCAGCGTGTGCGAGATCGCCAAGGCCCTGAGCTTCTTGCCGCGGACCTCGAGCTTCGCGCCGTGCACGGCCGCTGCCGTGTCCAGCCGCGCGATCGCCATCGACTTCTTCGTCAGCGGCGAAACCATTGCGCAGGTCACCACGCCGACTTTCTTGCCGTCCGCAAGGATCTCGTCGCCCGCGTCAGCGGCGGTCGTGCCTTCGATCAGAATGCCGAAGATCCGGAAGCGCTCCTTGCCCTTGAGACGGTAATGCGGCTCGGCGCCGCGGAAATCCGTCTTGCCGGGGCTCACCGTGAAATCGAGCCCCAGTTCCCACAGCGAGTCGCCCGGGGGGTCCCTGTCGAAGGGGTGCATCTGCGACATGTCGTAGGGAAAGAACAGCAGATAGCTTTCGACCCGCAGCCAGTCGAGCGTCGTGAAGCAGGTCGGCACGATGCCCAGCGGCTTGCCCTCGGACAGGATCGTGTCCCAGATCAGGCCTGCGTCCTCGCCCTTGCAGAAGATCTCGTAGCCGCGCTCGCCGCTGTAGCCCGTGCGCGAGATCGTGACCGGCCGTCCGAACAGGGTCGCCGGCATGTGATGGAAGTACTTCAGGTCGCGGATCCCCGGAACGTGCCGGGCCAGGAAGTCCACCGCGACCGGACCTTGCAGCGACAGATCGTGCAGGTCGTCATCGACGATCAGCGCGGCGTTGCGGCCGACCACCAGGTTCGTCAGCGTCTCGTGTCCGGCGCCGCTGCCGTGGACGAACATCCAGGCGTTCGGTCCCATCCGGAACAGCACGCAGTCCTCGATGAAATGGCCGCTCTCGTTCAGCATGCACCCGTAGGCCGACTTTCCCGGGTAGATCCTGCTGACGTCGCGGGTCGTCGCGTAATTGAGTACGGCCGAGGAATGCGGCCCCACCACGTACATCTTCTTCAGTCCCGACACGTCCATCAGGCCGGCTCTGGTGCGGATCGCGACGTGGTCCTGGTTGATGTCGTGCGAGTAGGTCCACGCCGTGCCCATTCCGTTCCAGTCCTCCAGCTTGGAGCCGAGAGCACGGTGGCGGTCCGCCAGGGCCGAATAGCGCCAGGTCAAGGGCATGACGATTCTCCTCAGGGTTTTGCGCGCGCCGGCGGGTCTGGTTCGGTGGAATCAATAGACCGCCAGCCGGTGGGTGACGTAGACGACCACGGTGCCCGCCGCCAGCGCGGCGTAAGGCAGCCATCCGGCCCGACGCTTCAGACGCGTGCCGTCGCTCAACTCCAGCTCCTCCAGCATGGAGTCCGGAAACCGGCCCCTGTCCTGCAGATAGTGGCGATAGCAGAAAATCGGAACGATCAGCGTGGCGAACAGCAGGCCGGTCCTGAGCGTGCCCTCGCCGTACACGTCGGCGCCCATGCCCACGAAGGCCAGGTTCACGAACGACAGCGCCGTGCCGGCGGCGATGATCGCGGTCGGAGCCCTCCACGGGCGCTCCTGGTCGGGCCGATCCATCCGGTGGATCCAGCCGGCATTCAGGTTCAGGAAGTTGAAGATCAGGTAGCCGATATTCGAGGCGCCGAGCACGAACACGTAGTCCGACATCAGCAGCAGCAGCAGGTTGAACCCCAGGTTGGTCAGCATCGCGTTGCTCGGGGCGCCGTGCTCGTTGACCTTGGACAGGTAGCGCGGCAGCCAGCCGTCCAGAGAAGCCTGATACAGCGTGCGCGATGTGCCGGCCAGCGACGTCATGATCGACAGCACGATTGCCAGGATCATCATCACGACCACCACGGCGCCTCCGATCCGCCCGCCGTGAACCATCTTGGCCATCACCGCGGCGACCCCGGCGCCGCTGTAGATGTCCGGCGCCAGCATGCCGCTGTACACGGCCGGCGTCACGACCTGCCCGGCCGCATCCAGTTCGGCCGGCTTCACGAGTTCACCCAGCCCGAGGTAGCCCTGGAACGCGAACGGCACCAGCGTGTAGGCGGCGATGCACAGCAATCCGGAATAGAAGATCGCCTTGAACGTATCGGACTTCGGATTCTTGAACTCGCCCGTGTAGCACACCGCGGTCTCGAAACCGTAGGTCGACCAGGCCGCCAGGAACATGCCGCCGGCGATCACGGTCCAGCCGGCCATGTTCCAGGCGCCCTCGATCACATCGCCGTGCGCATCGTGCGCGATCGGTACCACCGGCAGGAAATTGGCCTTGACGACGTCGCCCGTGACAAGCGGCAGAACACCGATCAGCAGCAGCGGGATCATGGCCGAGACGCCGATGATCTTGGTCGTGTTCGCGGAGCGCAGGATGCCGCCGTCCTGGATCAGCTTGACCGCGATCAGAATGACGGCGCCCAGGATGAAGGTCGCGTTGATCCGGATCGTCAGGCCGCTCTTGACGGCGCCCAGATCGAACAGCGTGATCTGCCAGGTATTGATCAACGAATCGGGGGCAAACAGCCCGGTCAATATATAGCCCGCCGCCAGGCCGGAACCGATCGCCAGGACCGGAGACCAGGCGAAGCAATTGCACCAGACCGACAGCGGGGCGACGATCTTGCTGTATCGGACCCAGGCGATCGCCCCATACACGGAAGTGCCGCCCGACTTGTGCGGGAACAGCCCCGCGATCTCGGCATACGTGAACGACTGGATGAAACCCATCGCGATCGACGCTGCGAAGACGATCCAGGTCGGCTTGCCGACCGTGGCGGCTACGGCGCCGATCGAGAACAGGACCAGGGGCGGCACACCGCTTGCCACCCAGAATGCGCCGGTCCAGTCGATGCCGCGCGTCAAGCCGGTCGACGTGGGCTCGGCCACCGGCGCGGAGGCTGGCGCATTCGTGTCGGCACTGCTCAACGGGTTGCCTCCTGTCGGATCGGGGATTATCGAGACGGGCTCGACGCCGGAACATGCTCAAGAGTGGTTACCACCAAAGTATTATCTGCGAGGCAGTCTCAGGCGGCGGGCGGAAGACCGAGGCGCGACCAGATCGCCAGCGTCGGCTCGGCCAGGTTCATCGTGTAGAAGTGCAGGCCCGGCGCACCTTCGGCCAGCAGGCGCTCGCACAGCGACGCCACCACGTCCAGGCCGAAGGCCCGGATCGATTCGCGATCGTCGCCGAAACCTTCCAGGCGGCGCCGCATCCAGCGCGGAATCTCGGCACCGCAGGCGTCGGAGAAGCGCGCGAGCTGCAAAAAGTTCGTGATCGGCATCACGCCCGGCACGATCGGCTCGCGTATGCCGGCACGCCGCGCATCCTGCACGAAGCGCAGGTAGGCCTCGGGATTGAAGAAATACTGAGTAATCGCCGAATCGGCCCCGGCGCGCATCTTGAGCACGAAGTTGGTCAGATCCTCGGCCGCGGTACGGGACTGCGGATGCACTTCGGGATAGGCGGCCACTTCGATGTGGAACCAGCGGTCGGTTTCGGCGCGCACGAATGCGACCAGATCGCTCGCGTATCGGAACCGCCTCGAGCCGGCCGCCATGCCGGACGGCAGATCACCGCGCAAAGCGACCAGCCGCCGGATGCCGGCCTGCTGGTAGGCGTGCAGCAGCTGGCGGATTGATTGCTCGTTGCTGCCGATGCAGGAGATGTGGGGCGCGACGGGCAACCCGGAGGCGTGCATCTCGAGCACCGTATTGACGGTTCCCTCGCGCGTGGAGCCGCCGGCGCCGTACGTGACGGAGAAAAAGTGCGGCCGGACCTGCGCCAGCCGAGCCCAGGCAGCGCGCAGTTTCCCGGCCGCCTCGTCCGACTTGGGCGGGAAGAACTCGAAACTGAAGGTGCATTGGACCGTGCTCATCGCAAGCGAGGTGGTCGCAAGCTCAGCCGGCAGGTCCCTGCTGGCGCCGCACCAGCAGCCACAGCAGCGCGGTCAGCACGGAGTAGACCAGGGCCCCGAGCACGCCGCTCCAGAAGCCGCGAACCTCGAAACCGCTGATCAGCCCCGACACGGCCCAGAACAGCAGACCGTTGATCACCAACAGGAACAGGCCCAGCGTCAGGATCGTCACCGGCAGCGTCAGCAGCACCAGGATCGGTTTGACGACCGCGTTGGCCAGGCCCAGCAGCACGGCCGCAACCAGTGCGGCGACCGGGTCGCTCACGGAAACGCCCGGCACCACGTGCGCAACGATCAGCAACGCGATCGCGTTCAGAACCCAATGCAGCAGCAGCCACATGGCCGGCGAGCGTCCGGGATCAGTACCGGTAATGCTCCGGCTTGTACGGGCCGGCCCGGTCGACCCCGATGTAGCGGGCCTGCGCATCGGTGAGCTCGGTCAGCCGCACGCCGAGCTTGCTCAGCTGCAGCCTGGCCACCTTCTCGTCCAGGCGCTTGGGCAGCACGTGAACGCCGAGCGGATACTGCCGCGCGTTCGTGAACAGCTCGATCTGGGCGATCACCTGGTTGGCAAACGAGGAACTCATCACATAGCTCGGGTGGCCGGTGGCGCAACCCAGGTTCACCAGGCGGCCCTCGGCCAGCAGGATGATCCGCTTGCCGTCCGGGAAGATCACGTGATCCACCTGGGGCTTGATGTTGTCCCAGGCGTACTGGCGCAGGCTTGCCACTTCGATCTCGTTGTCGAAGTGGCCGATATTGCACACGATCGCCTGGTTCTTCATGCGTCGCATGTGCTCGTGCGTGATCACGTGGAAGTTGCCCGTGGCCGTGACGAAGATGTCTGCCCGCTCGGCCGCCTCGTCCATCGTGACGACCCGGTAGCCCTCCATCGCGGCCTGCAGCGCGCAGATCGGATCGATCTCGGTGATCCAGACCTGGGCCGCCAGCGCGCGCAGCGCCTGGGCGCAACCCTTGCCCACGTCCCCGTAGCCGCACACGAGCGCCACCTTGCCGGCGATCATCACGTCGGTTGCGCGCTTGATGCCGTCGACCAGCGATTCGCGGCAGCCGTACAGGTTGTCGAACTTGCTCTTGGTGACCGAGTCGTTCACGTTGATCGCCGGAAACTTCAGCCGGCCTTCGGCGGCCATCTGGTAGAGGCGCTTCACGCCGGTCGTCGTTTCCTCCGTCACGCCCCTGATCCTGGCAAGGCGAGTCGAATACCAGGTCGGATCGGTCGACAGGGTGCGATGAATCGCGTCGAACAGCGCCGCCTCTTCCTCGCTGGCCGGGTGCCTGACACAGGTCGGATCGGTTTCCGCCTTCGCACCCAGGTGCAGCAGCAGCGTGGCATCGCCGCCGTCGTCCAGGATCATATTGCTGGTGCCGCCGTCGGGCCACTCGAAGATCCGATGCGTGTAGTCCCAGTATTCGGGCAGCGTTTCCCCCTTGCGGGCAAACACGGCAACGCCGCTGACCGCAACCGCGGCCGCCGCGTGGTCCTGGGTCGAAAAGATGTTGCAGGAAGCCCAGCGCACCTCGGCGCCCAGCGCCCGCAGCGTCTCGATCAGCACCGCGGTCTGGATCGTCATGTGCAGGCTGCCGCTGATGCGGGCGCCGCGCAGCGGTTGCTGGGCCGAGAATTCTTCGCGGATCGCCATCAGCCCCGGCATTTCGGTTTCGGCGATCCGGATCTCCTTGCGGCCCCATTCGGCCAGCGCAAGGTCGGCCACCGCGAAGTCCGCGCCGGCGCCGGTTCGTTCAGGTAATCGGGAGATATCGTATGCGGCGCTCATCTCGCGCCCTCCTTTCGTGCAAGGGTTCGCGAGCGCCGTTGCAATGGACCGGGCCGCCGATCGGAAGCTGGCTGGGCCCGGCGCCTCGAGCCTGGCGGCCGTCGGTCAGGAAGACCCACGGGCCGTCGCAACGCTCCTCGAGGCTCAATTGCGATTATACCGGCGCCGGGGTCAGGTCAAAACAACGGATTCGAACCCGATCGGCCCGTTACTGCAGATCGTAGATGAAATCGTAGGCCGAGCCCTTGGCGTCGCGCCAATGCAGTTTCATGCTGCCCTTGGCGCCGGCGTACTTGCCGCTACCCCCGGTCACCACGAACGTCGAGTCGCCGGTGTCGTAGAACGGACCCTCGACGGTGATCAGGCCCTGCTTCAGGATCAGGGTCCAGAAGCACTCCCAGCTCTTGCCGACCACGGTGCGCACGCAGTAGCCCTGGTCGGTGCCGACCTGAACCTTGTTGGCGGCGTCGAACACCGGATTGGCGAACACCAGCAGGTCGCCGATGGCATCGCTCTTTCCGCTCAGATTGATCGTCTTCTCGTCGGTCGGATGCTCGACGACCGTCAGGCGCTGGCCGGCCTGCGCGGTTGCAGAAAGCAACAGCAGCACGGCTGCGGCAGCCGCCGCTGAGAGCGCACAAGGCTTCTTGGTTTTCATCGGACCCACTCCATGTTCAGAGACAGACTCGGTGCATCGCCGGCCGGCGCCTGGCCCCGGTCATAGGGCCGCGCGACGATCATGTACACAAGACCCAGGCCCAGCACGACGGCGGTCGTGAACATCACCGAATAGTTGCTCCACCAGGGGTCCTGGGGGCTGCGCGGCCATGCCATGTCGGTGATCGCCAGCACCTGCCAGGCGAGCGCGACGATGTTCACGGGCCAGCCGAGCGCGCCCAGCGAGAACGGGCCGGCCGGCTGCCATCCGCGCAGGCGCGCCATCAGCGCGCCCAGCACGATCATCAGGAACGCCACGTAGATGCCGATCGCCGCGAAATTGATGATCGTGGCCACCGCGTTCGGCAGCCACAACCCGGACACCGCGATGGCGGCCGGAATCGCCCCGGAAAGCACCAACGAGAGGGTCGGCACGTGCGTGCGGGGCGACAGGCGCTTGAGCCATTCGCTGCCGGCGATCATGTCGTCGCGCGCATAGGCAAACACGACGCGGCTGGCCGCAGCCTGCAGGCTCAGGACGCACGAACCGAAGGACACCAGCACGATCGCGATGACGGCGCGGAACCCCCACTCACCCATGGCCGCGCGCAAGGTCGTGGCCACCGGGTCCTTGTCGTCGCCCTTGAGCACGGCGCCGACGTCGGGCACCGCCATCACCAGCGCCAGGCAGACCAGGATCGCCGCGAACCCGCCGACGTAGATCGTCATCCGCATCGCCTTGGGGATCGTACGGCTGGCATTGGGCGTCTCCTCGGCAACGTCGCCGCAGGCCTCGAAGCCGTAGTAGCAGAACATCGGGGCCAGCGCGGCCGCGAAGAACGCCGGCCAGTACGCGCCATCCGGCACCACGCGCCGCGTGTCGAACACCCACAGAGCCCAGACGTAGACCCACCCGGCCATCCAGGCCCAGCGCTTGCCGACCAGGCGGCGCGCCCAGGGATACAAGCCGCCCGAGATCGGGAATTGCGACACGATCTCGCCGAACACCAGGCACACCAGCAGCTGGGCCAGGCCGATCAACACGTAGGACCACACGATCGGGGGCCCGCCGGTGGAAAAGGACATCGCGAACAGCGTGTAGACGCCGACCACCGGGGACAGGTAGGTGAACCCCAGCGAGAAGTTCTCCCAGATCGACATCGTGCGGTCGAAGTGGGAGGTGTAGCCGAGCGCCTTGAGCTGCCGGGCGTCCTCCTGCGCGGTTTCGCTCACGCGGCGCTCAACCCAGGTTGATCCAGATCGACTTGGTCTGCGTGTGCGCCAGCACGGTTTCGAAGCACTTGTCGCGCCCCTGCCCCGACTGCTTGTAGCCGCCGAACGGCATCGTCATGTCGCCGTGGTCGAAGCAGTTGATCCATACCACGCCGGCCTCGACGTCGCGCGCCAGCCGGTGCGCGGTCGTCAAGTCCGAGGTCCAGATGCTGGCGGCCAGCCCGTAGATCGAATCGTTGGCGATCCGGGTCGCCTCGCCCACGTCCTTGAACGGAATCACCGCGGCCACCGGTCCGAAGATTTCCTCCTGCGCGATCTTCATCGACGACTTCACGCCGGTGAACAGCGTCGGCGCCACGTAGTTTCCCTGCTGAAAGCCGGCCGGCACCGAGCCTCCCATCACGAGCGTCGCGCCGTCGGCTTTGCCGGACTCGATGTAGCCGAGCACGCGTTTTTGCTGCTCCGGCGTCACCAGGGGTCCCATCGTCGTGGCCGGATCGAGCGGATCGCCCGGCCGGAACGACTCGGCCGCCCTGGCGCGAAAGCGCTCGATGAAGGTGTCGGCCAGCGACTCCTGCACCAGCAGCCGGGAACCCGCGTTGCAGACCTCGCCCTGGTTGCCGTAGATGCCGTTGACCGCGTAGCGCACGGCGGTGTCCAGGTCGCCCACGTCGCGCAGGATGATCTGCGGCGTCTTGCCTCCGCACTCGGTGCTGACGCGCTTCATGTTCGACTGGCCGGCGTACACCATCATCAGCTTGCCCACCTCGGTCGATCCGGTGAAGGCGATCTTGTTCACGTCCATGTGCAGGCCGAGCGCGCGGCCCGCGTCCTCGCCGTAGCCGTTCACCACGTTGAATACGCCGTCCGGCACGCCGGCCTCGGCCAGCAGCCTGGCCAGCAGCAGCGCGCTGAGCGGGGACTGCTCCGCCGGCTTCAGCACCACCGAGTTGCCCGCAGCCAGGGCCGGTGCTGCCTTCCAGGAGGCCATCATCAGCGGGTAGTTCCAAGGCACCACGCAGCCGACCACGCCCAGGGGCTCGCGCGTGATCATGTGCAGCGCGCTCGGGTCGGTGCTGGTGACCGCGCCTTCGATCTTGTCGATCGTCTCGGCAAAATACTGCCAGGTCATCACGCTGCCGGGAACATCGATATTGACGAGCTCCGAGATCGGCTTGCCCATGTCCAGGCAGTCGAGCAAGGCCAGATCGTCCGCGTATTGCTCCAGCAATCGTGCAACCTTGAACAGGACGTCCATGCGCGAGCGCGGGGCCATGCGCGACCAGATCCCGCTGCGAAAGGCCTTCTTGGCCGCCGCCACCGCAAGGTCCACATCCTTGGCAGCGCCTTGCGCCACCTCGGCCAGCACCTGGCGCGTGGCAGGGTTCAGCGTCTGGAAGCGCGCGCCGGAGGAGGCGTCGACGAACTTGCCGCCGATGAACAGGCGCGTCTCCGGCTTGACCCGGACGGCCCGTTCATGCCAGTAGCGGGACGAGGTGCGGTCGGTGGCGGTCGCGGTCATGTTCGCTCTCCTGCAGTTGGATTTCGGCCGGCTGCGGGCCCAGGCTGCCTCGCGGGCGCCCGGCAGCGCTGCACGCCGCGGCCACGGCAATCATGCTACGTCATCACTTGGCCCCGACCACGCCGTCTTTCGAAAACAGTTCCACGCCCCCCTTGGCCGTGGCCAGCGCCGCCGTCAGAGGTTCTCGGTCCGGGCGGGGCGACGCGGTGAAGTTGACTCCGTCCTTGCTGTTGATGACGGCACCTTCCAGCCCGACGCCGATCACGCTGCCGTCCGGCGAGAGCGTCAGGTCCGTGATCGACGCCGTCACGCCGCTGGTCAACTCCGACCACGTCTTGCCGGCGTTTGTGCTGCGCCAGATCTTACCGTTCAACCCGGCCACCAGCACCGAATTGTCCGCCAATGCCAGCCCGGCCCAGAACGACCCCTTGTTGCCGGTTTTGATAAGGCTCCAGGTCTGGCCGCCATCGGAGGACTTGAACACCAGGCCGAGCTCGGCCGCGATGTAGAGGATACCGGCCTTGTCGGCAAAGAGCTCGTACAGGTTCGGCCCCGCCTTGTCCGCCCCGGACAGCGTCGGCATCTTGACCGTCTCCCAGGTGGCACCGCCGTCGGCCGTGCGCACGGCCAGCGACCACAGGCCGACCGCGATGCCGTGGCTGGCGTCGGAGAAGTAGACCGAGAACAGCGGCTGGTCGACGCTGGTATCGGTGCGCTGCAGCTTCCAGGTCTCGCCGCCGTCCTCGGTATGCAGGATCTCGCCCCAGTGACCGACCGCCCAGCCCTGCTTGTCGTCGACGAAGCACACCGAGGTCAGCAGCACGCGGGTCGGCACGTCCTTGGCCTGGCGCCAGGTCTTGCCGTCGTCGTCCGACAGGATCACTGTGCCGTGATCGCCGACCGCGACGCTGCGCGACCCGGCCCGTGCCACGGCCAGCATCTGGGCATGGGTCGGGTTGGCCAGGTGCATCGCCGGCAGGTTCTTCAGCTCCTTGGGAAACTTGGTCAGGTCCCCGCCGGCCTCTCCGCCCCCGCCGGCGAACTGCGCCAGCGCGCCGCACGAGCTTGCGGTCAAGGCGACCCACAGCAGCCATGCCGGGCCATTGAAAGATCGCATCACAGGTGAAATCATGGCCGGTCCCTCCCCTCGCTATCTCAGTGCTGAAGCACGCCCGGGATATGCACGGGCTTGCGGCGCGGGAACAGGCGTTCCAGCACCACCGCCAGCGCCGGCAGCGCGGTCATCGCCATGACCAGGTTGATAATGAACATGAAGGCCAGCAGCTTGCCCATGTCGGCCTGGAACTTCAGCGCCGAGAACGACCAGGTGACGACGCCGATGGCCAGCGTGATCGCGGTGAAGATCGTCGCCATCCCGACCTCCAGGATCGAGTGCTCCAGCGCCGCGACGATCGGCTCGCCCATCGCCATGTGGGACTGCAGCCGGTTATATATATAGAAGGCGTAATCGACCCCGATGCCGACCGCCAGCACCATCACCGGCAGCGTAGCCACCGTCAAACC
>VBCK01000238.1 GCA_005882215.1 Betaproteobacteria bacterium
GGCGATGCGCTCGCTGCCCAGCACATCGACAATCTCTCAAATATTTCCGCGGTGACACCCAGCGTCAATTTCCAGAGCACCAACAATGCGCAGGCGACTGCCAACCTGGAGATTCGTGGTATTGGTACCGTCGGCAGCAACCGCGCTTTCGAGGGCTCGGTGGGTGTTTTCGTCGATGGGGTGTACCTGAGCCGTGCGGGCCAGCTGCTGTCAAATTTCTTGGATTTTGACAGTCTACAAATACTACGCGGTCCGCAAGGGACGTTGTTTGGAAAAAACACGACCGCAGGTGCGCTGTTGATCACGAGCGCAAGCCCCCAGTTTGACCGCTACGATGGCTCTTATGAGGTGACTGTTGGCAACTATGGCGCCGTGCTGGCACGCGTGACAAGCAACCTCCCGGTTTCGAACATCGTCGCGTTGCGCTTTGCCGCTCTCATCAGCAACGTGGACGGGTACATTGAAAAACCAGACGGCGGAGACCGCTACAACGACCATCGTCCGCGCGCCTTCAAGGCACAAGTGCTGTTCGAGCCGAATTCCGCTTCGACCTTCCGCCTGATCGGCGATATATCCATCGAACACGAGAATTGCTGCTACGGCAGCGTGCTTGTCGCTCCCGGTCCGGTGCAGCCGCTGATCAATGCGCTTACCGCCGCGAATGGACTCAAGCTCGCGTCTGGCAATCCGTACGATTATCAGGCGGTTCTGAATCTGAATACTGATCAGCACATCGATGATCGCGGCGCGGTGCTGTTGAGCGATTGGGAAATTTCACCCGAGACTTCATTGCATGCCATCACGGCCTATCGTGTCTGGTCCGAGTCGCAAGTCGGCGCCGACTTCGATTTTTCCGGCGCCGACATACTGATAGGCAATGAAACGTTCAAGTCCCACCAATTCTCTCAGGAGTTCGATCTTCACGGCAGGATTGGCGGAACTCCGCTCTTCAAATCGGCTAACTATTTGGCGGGACTGTATTTCGCACATGAGGCCTTGTTGGCGACACGGGATCTGTTCTGGGGACGACAGGCGCAGACCTACTGGAATGCCCTTTTCGCACCGCTTCCGCCGGGGACTGTCGCAGCAGCGCCAGGCCAGTGGTCAGCGGAGCGGTATCCGGGGGACGACAAGTCGTACGCCGCGTTTACGCACTTCACATTCAACGTTACTAACAAGCTCGGCGCACTCGTGGGGCTTCGCTACACCAAAGAGATAAAGCAAGGAGCGTTCGAGAACCCATATTTCGATCCGGCGCCCAATGAGGTCTTCAGGGTTCTCGGCATACAACCAGGTCCGCAATTCAACGCTGCGCATTCCGATAGCGCGGTTAGCGGGACCGTGGGTTTGCAATACGCGTTCGATACCGGCAAGATGGCATACGTCGTCTACAGCCGCGGTTTCAAGGCTGGGGGTATCAATCTGGATAACAATGCGGCTGGATTGGTCGCCAACAATCCCAGCATTGTGCGGGGTGCAACGCCGCTGAACCCGACCTACAGGCCCGAGAAGATCGATGGTGTCGAGGCAGGATTCAAAGCCGATTACCTTGATGGCAAGGCCAGGTCAAACGTGGCTGTGTTTTACGACAAAATTTCAGACTTGCAAGTGGCCCAGTTTCTGGGCTTGCAGTTTGTCGTTCTCAATGCGCCGAGCGCAAAGGTTTACGGCGCCGAGATCGAAAATACTTATCGCTTTAGTCGGGACTTTAATCTAACGGCTGCGGCAACCGCTCTGCCAGAAGCGAAGATTGCTGAGTCGCACGTGCTGGGGCCGCCCTTATCCGACCGGCGTTTTGCGCAAGCGCCGCGTTGGGCAGGAAGCCTGGGAGCTAACGCCAGGCGTTCGTTGAACCAAAGCATTGCCGTGACAGCAAGGGCTGCGTTTCAGTACACGGGGCGCGTTTATACCGATACTTCGAGCACCTACCAGATCGACTCCGTGACGCTGTTGAAGGCCGGCCTGGGAATCGAATCCGTCAATCGGAACTGGAGTGTCGAAGCCTGGTGTCTCAATTGCGCTGATCGGCGCTACTACATCTTCACGTTCCCGGTTCCCTTGCAGACTGGAACACAAGGTGCTTACGTCGGTGCCCCGCGCACCTTTGGCCTGACTTTGCGGGCTCATTTCTAGCGGCTTTAGTGCGCTCATAGGGCGCGCCCGGAACCGGATCCTTGATTGCTCATCGTGCTCACACCCGAAGCGCCCATCGGCTCCGGCGGTGGGCCGCTAGGTCAGGAGCCTCTTCCGAAACGCGTGGCGTGGCAGCGAACCCTCGAGTCTTAGGGTCGCAGCCTGAGCCAGTTCGCGATGATATTGCGCCGATGCGTTGTCGCCGGCCGACTCGAAGAACTTGGCGGCCAGCGCCTGGACTCTCCAGGCGGCCACCGGAATCTCGAAACGCTCGACGACCGAGAGCGCCTCGTTGATGTGTTCGCGAGCGCGCGGCAGGTCGCGCTCGCACATCGCGATATGTGCGGCGACCTCGAGTGCCAGCGCGCGCCATGTCGCCTGCCCACCGCCTGCGGTCAGCGCGAGCAGGTCTTTCGCGTGGCTCCCGGCGCGAGCCGGATCGCCCCGGGCGATCCAGAGCTGCACCAGCACCCACTCGACGGCGGCCCTCCAGTACCAGTCAAGGGCGACTGGATTCTCCAGCATCTGTTGGCGCGCCGCCTCCAGGTGTTCGAGCGCCGCGTCGTACCGTCCAAGTCCGGCTTGCGCGGCGCCGAGCGTTACGAGCCTGGCTCGCTCCTCGGACGGATTGAACGCCGGCGGGAAAGCGGGATCGATGGTGCCACTGCTGTCCCATCCAGGAGCAATCGTTTCGCACGCATCACGCGCTCTTTCGAACTCGTGGGCGATCACCCAGCCCCAAGCGCGGTACACGCGTACCGTATTGCCGAGATACAAAGCGCGGTTGCGCTCGAGCACGGAGATTTCTTCTTCGAACTCGCGATCGGCCGTTGCCCACTCGCCGAGGTGGATGGCGCTCCAGGGCCGCACGACTTGATAGGCTCCCCAGTAGGCGAGGCCCAGGTTCACGTTCAAGTCCGACACATCCATCGATCCGTCGAAAAGGACCGCGATTCCCAGCTCGACCTGCCGCCGGCTATCTCGGTAGTGCGACGACATGAACTGGATGCAGGTGTTTTCGAGGCGATACCAGGCGAGCGCGCGGCGGTCCGCCGCCACCTCGATGACGCTGCCGGACTCGCGGAAGATCGCCGCGCTTTCGTCGTTCCAGCCCAGCTCCCAAAGGCGCCAGAAATGGCAGCTCGCCTGGGCGATCGAACGAAGGACAGGATCGGTCTGGCGCTGGTTCAGCTCGATGGCCTGGCGGATGACGTATTCGCTTCGCGACAAGCTGGTCCAGGAGCTCGGAAAGACTTGACCGAGCAAGGCCCGTTGTTGAACGTCCGGTTTCCCATACTCCTTCGCTTTGGACTCGAGCGCTTCGTATCGCTGGAGCGCCGTAGCAGCTTCTCCAGGCATTCACCGGTCCGCCGGTGCAGCTTGGCCCGATGTCGTGGCGCCTGCCGCCGGTACAGCACTTCCCGGTACAGCGCATGCACGAACTCGTATCGCGATGAGTCGCTGCCGTCCGGAAACTGCCTGGGGTCCGCCGGGCGAATGATTCGATGACGGCGCGCCAGCGCGGCGCACAGATCTTCGAAATGATCCGGCTCGACGTCGGCCGCGGTGGCGGCGACATGGACCGAGAAGACGGCGCCGGCGACGCTGGCTACCTCCAGCGCCCGCTGCTCCTCCGCGCTCAGCCGTTCGATCTGGGTTTCGATCATCTTCCGCAAGGTTTCGGGAACCTGGACTTCGATCTCGTGAAGGGGGGCGGCGATTCGCCACGTCCCGGTGTCGCATAAAACGAGACCCCGACGTGCCAGGTGATCCAGGGCCGCGGTCATAAACAGGGGGTTGCCTCCGGAGTTGCGGTGGATCAGGTCGGCCAGCCCGTCCGGCAGATCGCATCCCGGCGCCGTGGCGGTGAGATATTCGGCGACCTCGGCTTTGGCAAGTGGTCCGAGCGGGATCTCGCGGCAAAGCCCGTGCATCAGCAGGTCCTGGTGCAAGACTTTCAGCGGATGGTCGGTAGGCATGGCCTCGATCGAGCGGATTGTGGCGAGCAGCATCAGCTTGGCGGGCGCCCGCCGGCGCGCGAGCGCGGACAGCACATCGACGGTAGAGTGATCCACCCACTGAACGTCCTCCAGGACGAGCAACAGCGGCTGGCTTGCGGCGAGGGTCTCCAGCGCATCGCCGATCTCGCGCAGCATCCGTGCGCGGGTGGCTCCCAGCAGTTCGCGCTGCAGCGTCTCCCGATGTTCGCGCCTCAGGAGCGCCGGGAACTGCACGAGCCAGGTGGGCGCCTGCGAGGCGAGGATATCGACGACCGCCTCCCCTCCCGGACCGCGGCACAGTTGGCCCAGCGCCTCCAGCAACGGGTAGTAGCCTTCCTGCGAGCCGAAACCCTCGACACATTGCCCCAGGGCAATGCGCAGGCCCGGCGCCCGGTTCCTTGCCTGGCGCTGGAACTCATCGACCAGGGCCGTCTTGCCGATCCCCGGCTCGCCCGTGACAGAGACGAGCTGCCTTTGCCCGCGGCAGCCTTGCCCGAGGTATTCGCGCAGAGCGGCCAGCGCCGCGCTTCTTCCGACCAAGTGCTGTTGGACCGACCTCGCGTCCGAAGCTGGCATCGGCGCAAGGCTTGTGTCGACCGGAGCGATGAATCGGTAGCCGCGGCGCGGCACGGTTTCGATATAAAGCGGACTTCTCGCGTTGTCCTCGAGCGCCTTGCGGATCTCCAGAACGTGGTGCTTGAGCACCTCTGGCTGGACATACGAGCGGGCCCACAGCGCGTCGAGCAGCTCATCCTGCGTCACGAGCCGACCCGCGCGCTTGAGGAGGTAATCGAGCAGGGCGTACGCCTTGGGCGTCAGCAAGACGCGTTCGTCCTCGGCAGACTCCCCGCGACGCCATAGGCACTGATTTTCCGGGTCGAACCGGAACTGCAGAAACTGCATGGGCCTTACCTCGTCCGAGCCTTGGGCGGACACCGGGCCTTGCAATCGCAAGTATCCGCCAAATCGAAGACGTCTCCGCAAGCTCTGCGGGTGTCGGTGGCGAATTCCCAATCAAGCGGCAAGCGGGATCTGGAACAGAGCTCGGCAATGCTGCCGCGGTGAAATCGAAACAGGGGGTCGTGGTTGGTACTGGCGTGCGGTCAGGCAACGGTGACGTGCAGGCGGACGTTGACAGTGTTGCGCAGCGCGTCGGAGTACGGACAGACGCGATGGGTGGTTTCTACTAATTTTCGTGCATCCGCCATGGCGGCACAGCCCAGGGCGAGCAGAGAGTCGGAGTGGGTGCCGGCAGCAGTGCGAGTTTGGTCGACGGCTTTCATTGCGGCCTCCATGGGTGCGTGTGGCAGGGCAGGAGCACAGAACGAATCCTGCGGTCGATTGAATTGCCCGGTTTAGGAACGCGTCACGCAGCTTGCAGTGGCCGACCTCGTGTGCCAGTACGAACATGGCCTGCGTCCGCGGCTCGATGCGGCCGTTCAAGAAGCGCCCGAGCGGCTTCAAGGCCTCGCCGATATCGGGCGATGCGCGCAGGATGCACTGGACCCGGTCGCCCTCGACGCGTGACACCGACAGCGATCCGCTTTGCGAATCCCAGTAAGAGATCTCCACATTCGGATCCAGTTCGCGTGCAAACGCGGCGCCCGCTCGCATGTATTCGTCGGGGGCGCCAGCCGGCACGGAAAACTGGGTTGCCTCGTGCGTTTCTGCCATCGCCTCGGGGGCAAGGAGCTGCAGCCAGGCAACCCCGGCCGTCAGCACCAGCGGTGCCGGGGCCGACCAGAAGGACGGCTTGGAGCGTGAAGATGGGCGGCTGCGCATGGCCTCGTCCCTTTCGGTCTACGGACCCGGGCGGATCCGATTAACACCAGTGTGTGGATCGAAAACCGACGATGTCAGATTGCAGCTGCAAGATGCCCAGCGTCCTGTTCCTTTTTGCGTAAGTTCTGCTGATCTTGCGCAATGCAGGCCGGGGCCGGGAATCGTCGCGATCCTCGGGCGGCAGTGCCAGGCTCGCATGTACCCCGACCGTCAGCGAGGGCATTGCCGAATGATGGCGTCAGCGATGGCCGGGTCCAGGTGTTTTGCGGGTCCCCCTACGCAGGACCTGGGTTTTTCGCGTAGAGTCCTTAGTAGGTGCTGGCTTAGCCTTCGGCTCCGTTCATAGAAGAAACTGAATTGCTGAGCACTCTAGTCGGGAAGTCAAACATGACACGAGATGGGTCTGATCCGAGCTCCCCGGACGTTGCTCAAGAGCGTCGCGTCATGATCCAGTGGGACCGCCTCCTGTCGATGGGGGAGCTGGATGGCAATGCCGTCCGTCCCCTGGTGGGCGACTCCTGGGTACGCTGTGTGTCCTCCGGCGTCGATCCCGCACGCACCAGCGCGTCGACGCCCTTGCCGGAAGATGGGCTGCAGGCCTTGCTGGAGCGTGAGAGTGAGCTGGTCGGTGCAAGCGGCCCGATCATGGCGCAGGCCCGAGACAGCTTGTCCGATTCAGGGACGATCATGCTGCTGACCGATCCCTCCGGGCTAATTCTGGAGACCGAGGGCGACCTTTCGACCCTGGACGCAGCCGAGAGGATTCGGTTGATCAAGGGAGCCAATTGGAACGAGCTCTCGACTGGAACCAACGCCATCGGAACTGCCCTGTCCGCACGCGGGCCCGTGCAGATCCACGGCTCCGAGCACTTCTGCGCTGGTATCAAAGGCTGGACTTGCTCTGCGGCACCGGTACGCGACCTCACCGACGGCACAATTCTCGGCGCACTCGACATTTCGGGTCAGAAATCGGCATTCAATAGCCATCTACTTCCGTTCGCAATGGCGGCCGCAGATAGGATTGCTGCGGCACTCGCGTGCCGGGAGATGCAACGACGTGCGCGTCTGTTGGAGTATGCGCTGGGACGCCAATCCAGGATTGCGTGCGGCGGCTTGATTTTGCTCGACCGCAAGGGACGTCTGGTGAAGGCCGACGCTCGTGCGGGACTTGCGCTGGCTGCGATCGGCATAGAGCTCGAGCCGCAATCTACGTTTCTTATGGAACCTGCGAACCCCGGATTTCCTGGCCATGTCGGGAGCAAGCTACCTGATTGGCTTCAGCCGGATTGGATCGAACCCGTTGTTGAGGGTGGTGAGCGACTGGGTACCGTCGTGATCCTGCCGGAATGGTTTCATCAAAGAGTTGCCTTTGTTCACGGAGCATTGCCCCGATACAAGCTTCGCCGCGTCGTCGAGTTCATCGATGCCCACATCGATCAGCCCATCTCCCTGGAAAATCTGGCGGCCGCCGCCGCCGTGAGTCCTTTCCATTTTCACCGACAGTTCAAGAAGGCGACGGAGATGACCCCCCATCAATATGTCATCCAGATGCGAGTAAAGCGCGCGCGGAGCCTTCTGGCGCAATCAGACCTTCCACTGGTGGAGATTGCGGCGCGTGTGGGTTTCTCCGATCAGAGCCAATTCTCGAACAACTTTCGCAAATGTACGTCGGTCACTCCGAAGGCGTACCGGACTGCAGCCATGAACGGTATCCTCACATCCGACACGCAACTTGGGGAACGGGGTTTGCAGGCGTAAACGGTCCGAACCGCCGGCGGCCGGCCTTGATCGACTCTTATTTCGGAGCGAAGAGCAAGTAATTCGGACTTTGCGCAAGCGCTCGCAATAGCGGCAGTCACCACCCTCAATAGACTGGCAATCGAAGGGACGCTTTCAGCTGTTGCATCCTTCGACTTCGACTACGTCTCTGAGAGTGGATCGGCACCATGAAGGATGGCATTCTCGAGTCTTCCAGTTCAAAGAGACTCATCTTCGCTCTCGCCGTCGCCCTAACCGACCTTCAGCGGACATTGGCGGAGATAGCCTGCAGGCAGTGTGAGACCGACGACTCGTTCGGAGTCAGTCCGCAGGTATCACGTTACTTGAACACGGATGGTGCGTGCGAGTGGCTGCGCAGCTCCAGTCGCATCATGACCTACGTCTATGATCTCCTCGCAACTCAGGACATCGTCCGTACGGATGCTGCGAACGTCCGAGCCGCAGTAGAGCGATTGCTTGCCGGCGCCCCAGGCCGGTTTCCTGGGTATTTCGAAGCAGTCGAGCGAGAACCCGCCGTAGCTGCCGGTTACGCCAGGCTTCTGGATGTTCTCGAGGCGATGGCGATATCCGCACGTCGATGACGTGATCCCTTCGCTGGTGCGCGCTGGTTCACATGCGCGACCGCAGCGATTGCCCAATCTCCTCTACTGATCCGTCGCGGCGCATGCGAACCCGGCATCGCCGCCGAGGATCGCGACGATTGACTCTTCCAGCCAAACATTGCGCAAGACCGCAAGAGCAGCGGAACTTACGCAAGAAGGAACAGGACGCTGAGCATCTCGCAGCTGCATTCTGTCGTTGTCGATGCTGAAGTCCGTTATTTGTATCCGTGTGATCGTCGAAGCGTCACGAGACAGCTTGACCGAAGACGGGAGAGAAACCGATGAACGAAGTGACCAGCACCTCAATTGATCCGCGCACATCCCGCCGAAGGTGTGACCACCGGCTGAGACCGGGACGCATTTCAGTGCGCAGCCCCAGCCTGAGGCCCGGGACCTTCTCAGGGAGTGAATCATGAAGCGCGACAGAGGCGCTCGGAATCGCGATGCCGCCACAATGAACTCGACACGGTTTCTCGAGTTCCGGCTCGATCCCGCCAACCAGTGCCTTTGGCGTCGGACAGATTCCGAGGAGGAGGCGCGCG
>VBCK01000300.1 GCA_005882215.1 Betaproteobacteria bacterium
GTGGGTGGCCTATGTCCTGGTTGCGCTTTCCTGTATTGCGTTGTCAGGCGGCGCTGCGAGCGGACGCGAATCGGACGATGATGAAGGCGATGATGGGGGCAAGATTCCTCTCACCGTAACCAAAGCCGTGTGCGGCCCCGAGGACCACCCCGAGATCGCGCTGCAGGGCCAAGTGCCAGCGTCCTTGCGGGCGATCGGCTTCCAGGGCTTCAACTGCAACCTCAAACTCGTTGGGCAGAGCCGGGGCGACGGAGCGAACTGGCAGTCGGCCGAATTCAAGGACCGAATGGGACACACCTGCGGCTACCACGGCACGGCGTTCAGCACCACCAATCGGACACATCTGGGTGCACCCGTCATCGACTTGACGGATCCTGACAATCCGACCCCTACCGGGCACCTCACGTCCATCTCGATGCTCGATCCGTGGGAATCGCTGAAGGTGAACGCGCAGCGACAGTTGTTGGCTGCAGACAACGCCCACAACGGCATGGGCGGCCCCGAGGTCGACATATACGATTTGTCGGGCGACTGCCGGGAGCCGCAGCTACTAGCGTCGGTCGCGGTCGGCACGGCTACAGGTGGCGGCGATGTCTCGCCCGTGATTGGCCACGAGGGCAGCTGGGCGCCGGACGGGCTGACATATTATGGTGGCGACCTCTTTACAAAGGGCGGGCAGTACTTCGCAGTCGACACCACCGATGTAACCGCTCCGAAGCTAATCACCACATGGCAGACGGGCATTGGGCCTTGTTATGGGTTATTTGGCCTCGGGTGCACGACGACGCACGGGATGTCGATTAGCGACGACGGCAATCGCGGCTATTTCGTATCGCTGGCGGGGCTGAATTCAAACTTCGCTGACTTGACCGATCCCACGAAGCCAGGGCTTAACGGGCTGCTTATTTACGACCTTAGCGACATTCAGGCCCGTCTGCCCAATCCTCAGCCGCGCCTGATCAGCACGCTCCTTTGGAAGGACGGCTCGACCGCACAGCACACGATCCCGGTGAAGATCGGCGCCAAGCCCTTCGTCATTTTCGTCGATGAAGGGGGTGCCGGCGGTATCAGTTTGGCCCAACGGCAAGCCGCGTGTGCTGCCGGCCTTCCGCCGTATCCCATGGCGCGAATCATCGACATCAGCGATGAGACAAAGCCAAAGACCGTATCGCGCCTGGGTCTTGAGGTGCACGACCCCGCCAACTGTGCAGCGGTCCTTCCTGACCTTGTGGGCCTGAGCGCCTTCACCTACGGCAGCCACTACTGTAGCGTCGACAACAAGCACCATGCGACGACGCTCGCCTGCGGTTATTTCAACTCCGGGATCCGCGTTTTCGACATCCGCAATCCGCGCCACGTGAAGGAAATCGCCTACTTCAACCCGGCCGGGACGACGACGCCAAGCCCTGGCTCCAACCACGTCACCTTCGGGCAGTGGCGCGCTGGCGGCCCAGACTGGTGCAACGCCCAGGTTCACCTTGACGCAGAGCGCGGGACGCTGTGGACCACTTGCCAGGACAATGGGCTGCTGATGCTGAAGTTTGAACGCGGTGTCTGGCCGTTCGAGGAAGGAAACCGACAAGGTGCTTCTCGGTGAAGAACATGACGTCGAGGTCTAGTGGCCCGGAAAGCGCTGGAAAAGAGAGGTCCTTCCCCAGTGACAACAACGGTAGCAATTAGCGGCAAGTATTTTCCGCCCGTTTTCGCAGCGAGATGCTGATGTCGACGCAGACCGGAAGGAACACGGAGGGCAAGATGGAAGTCACAATGTGGAAAGGAAGGGAAGCGAAGTCGGAGGTAGTACACGGTGACAGAGGTTGGGTGTCACGCGTTGGTGGATTCACATGTCTCCCTCTGATCGCTATCGCTGTGGCGTGTTCTTCGGTACCCGCGGAGGCACACGTCACCAAACTGGTTATCACAGAGAACGTGCCATTCGCCGGCGGCCAGGAGTTCGGAACGGTCGGGGCGTACGAGCGACTGAAGGGAATTGCATATTTCGAAGTCGATCCGCGCGATCCGCTCAACGCGGTGATCACCGATATCGACAAAGCGCCCCAGAACGCGCGCAGCATGGTTGAGTTCAGTTCACCTTTCATGATCCTCAAGCCGGCGGACATGGCCAAGGGCAATCACAAGATCTTTTCTACCGTGAACAATCGTGGCAACGATGGGCTCCTGAACGCGACCAGTGTTGTACCGGGCAGCTTCAACGAGTTATTGCTGAAACAAGGCTACACCGTTGTAGATGTGGGATGGGAAGGTGATAGAGTCCCCTCAGCTCTGGTCCTCGCCGCTAATCTCCCAAGAGCGTCACACGGCGACGGCTCTCCGATCGTAGGGCCGATGCGCATCGAGTACTCCGACCGGAACCTGCCGCTCGCGGGTAGCTTCGATTCCACCCTCAAGGGAAGCGCTGCCTTCCTGTCGTATGAGACGGCAGACACGAACACGGCGCATTCGACCTTGACTGTCCGCGGCACCGAGCTCGGAAGCCCCAAGACCCCGATTCCTTCTAATCGCTGGGCTTTCGGCAGCTGCCCGACTGGGCAAGCAAGCTTGGTTCCGTCAACGTCCCACATCTGCTACTTCGACAGATTCGACGCCACAAAAGTGTATGAGCTGATATATCCAGCCAAAAATCCGATCGTGATGGGGCTTGGGCATGCGACAACGCGGGATTTCACCTCTTTCCTTCGATACAGCGTGGAGGATGAGGAGGA